>RKAV01000032.1 GCA_014846175.1 bacterium
GATAAAAAAGTAAAGTATGGAATTAAAAGATTCCCAGGAATATTTACTAAATATAAAAAAGAAGAATATATAAATATTAATGATTTAGATAAGGATATTGTTTCTTTTTATCTATATTATTAATAATTATATCTTTATTGTTTATAGTCTTGTTGTTATTAATAAATTTTAGAAATCTTTCAACATTATGATGATAACCCCATACTGATCTAATTATGTTTAAAGAATCGTCTTTATATTTATCTTCAAACGATATTATTTTGCAACGATATCCTTCTTTTAGTAAATATTTTTGAAGAACTAAATCCTCTTTTATCTTATTTTTATATTTATTAGAAGATATGATATTTACTTCTTTTCCTCTAGTAAATAAGTATTTTATATTGTTACTTAAATATAATAATTTTAGTCTTAATTTATATATTTTTTTTCTTAGATTATTCATCTTTCAATACCTCAGTTAATTTTTTAATTTGATAGAAGTTATGAATAAGAGCATTTTTACTTATTGAAAAGTTGATTCTTGCTACAAACTCTTCCTCATTAGACCACATAAAATTTTCACCCATTAAGTATCTTACTTTACCAATATTGTACATTGCTTTTAATAAGTCATATTCAGTATTAATTTGTTTACCTTTATAATATTTTCCTTTTAAACTAGTGAGATTTACTATAATAAAGAAGCCAGATTTTGGATATGTCTTATCACTTATTTTGACACCATCTATTCCTTTTAATAATTTATCTACTATTAATTTGTTACTAGAATATTTTTTTATATCATTAATAATTCTTCTTCTTTTCTTTTTATTAACTATATCAATACCATTTATTAAAACATTTACTAAATCTAATCTATAAAGATATTCAGGGATTAATTTACTAAAATATTTATCATAATCTTTATATCTTTTATTACTACCATTAAAAGCTCCTCTTACAGCATTTACTTGCGTAACACACATAGAGTCCATAAAATCAAATACTTGGGTAGCAAAACCCCAAAATATTGGTGTAGGCATTACTATGAATCCAGCTCTTAAAGAGGCAAGACCATAACTTTTAGAAGTACCAAATAGGGAAATTGTATTATTAAAATATTTAGGAATAGAAGCGATAGGAAATGCTAGTTTTTTACGGTCATAACATAAATCTCTATAAATTAAATCATCTATTATAAACACACCATTATCTAAACAAACATCACCAATTTCTTTAATTAATTCAATATTATCTTCACTCATAACATTACCAATTGGATTATGGGGATTAACATTTAAATAAATTGCTACTTTAGGAGTATAATCATACTTATTATTTCTTTTTAATTTTTTATTAATAGATATAATTTTATTATTTAGTTCTTTAGAATCTATTAAATAATCATTTTCATATCTTAATGGTATTGGCTCAATATGTATTCCTTGTTTTTCGGCAATAGATGCAAATATACCATAAGTTGGGGTAGGTACTATCATTACATCTCCTTTTCTTGCAATTGTTTTTAATATCATATAGAATGCTTGAGTAGTAGAACCACAAAATGCCACATTATGAACGTTTATAGCATTACAATATTTATTCTTTCTACTTGGAAATCCTTCTCTTTTTAAATAATCAACTAAGTCTTGTCTAGCCCGAGATGAACCAACAGTAGAGGGATAGACATTTAGATTGCTAGAAATAGCTGTTAACAACATATTTTTAATACAAGGAGGGAATGCTTTATATTTAATAGCATCACCACTACTTAATGTTTCATGATATGTTTCTTCTACTTCTTCATCACCATATTTATCAAGTTCAAAATTTACTAAGTCATAACCATATAAAACTTTTTTAACACAAGGATCAAATGCTTTATTAGTACTTTTTTTAATCATTGTTATTTTTTTATTTTTTAATTCTGTTTTATTTTTAACTAATTCTTTTAAAGCTTTGGAATATTTTTTAGTATCTTCATTATCATAGTTTATTTTACTTTCTTTTTTTCTTAAAAACTTTTTTACTATTGATTTTAAACTTAGTTTTTTACCTCTTTTTTTAAAAGGAATATTAATATCAGAAGCAATTATTTTTTTTAGTATACCAGTACGATAACAAACTATAAGATAAATACTAAAACAAACTATTGCTGATACACCTAAAATAGGTATTTGAATTAATCTATTACTTAAATTGGTTGGAACTATATTAACAGTTATAATTAAAATAATAAGAAAGATAATCCAAGGTATAATAAATGCTTTTAAAGTAGTAAATAATTCTTTAAAACTGATTTTATATTTTTTATTTAAACATACTAAAGAATAAGTGATTGATAATGTGTATCCAATTAGACCACAAATTACTGCTCCATCAGCAGGTATAAGACCTAGTTTATCCCATAGTATTATAAATGGTGCATCAAATATTAAGTTAAATACTAATCCAATTAAGATACTTATAATAACTTCTTTATATTTACTTAAACTTTGTAAGATATTAACTATAACAGTAAAGATACCTCCAAATAGAGCATAAAAAACAAAATAATTATAAACATCACTTCCTAAAAAACTTTTACCATAAAACATTGTCCAAATAGCTCCTGAAAAAGCTGAGATGAATAGAGTAAGAGGTACAATAATAAATAAAATTAGTTCTAATGATTTATTAATTTTACTAGTGACATCTTTAATATCATCTTTGGTAAAACTTTCTACTAAGTTTGGTGTTAAAGAAATGTTAAGTCCCATAATTAAAGCGAGTATAATACCATTAAATTTTCCTCCCCAAATAGTGAAGACACTTGATATAGATTCAGTTAAAGTAGCAGAGGCATGTAAAACATCAGACATTACTCTTTGTACTATAACCATATCTGTAACTTCATATAAATTACTTACTAAACTAATTATTACATAGGGAATAGCATAGAAGAATAAGCGTTTAATAATTTTCTTAGTGTTTTCGTCTTTTTTAATTTTTATTTTCTTTTCTAGTAAATTAGATTTATGTAATTTAAGTTGTAAATATAAAAGAGAAACTAAACCACCAATAGATGCTGCTAAAATAGATATACCTACTGCTTTAGTTAAACCTATATTAAATACTTTAAGTGCTAAGTAACATCCACCAATGATAATAATAACTCTAACTAATTGTTCTATTACTTGGGAAATGCTACTAGGTGTTATTATTTTATGACCTTGTAAAAAACCTCTAGTAACACTTAAAAAGGGAACTATTAGTAGGGCGAAAGAAACAAGTCTTAATACATATACTATATCGTTAACAGTATTTCCACCAGTGCCAGATACAGCGATTGTTTTAGCGATTGGTTTTGCTAGGGTAAATAATAAAACAAACATAGTAAATGATAATAGGAATATTATAGTTTTAGATATTTTATAGACTTTTGCTACATCTTTTTTGTTACCAAGTGCTAAGTATTCGCTGGTTAGTTTACTAACAGCAAAGGGGAAACCTGCAGATGACATAGATAAAAATATAGCATAAATATTATAACCATATCCATATAAAGCTCCACCTTTTTCTCCAATCAGGGCATTAAAAGGTATGACATAAATTACGCCTAGTATTTTTACTAGTATTATACCGATTGTTGAAATAAGTGCTCCACCTAAAAAAGAATTTTTCTTCATGTTTTTCATAATTTATCTTCCTCTAAAAAAAATTGTATCAAATTTCTATTGAAAAGTCATTAAAGTTACAATATTTAGCAATAAAAAATACTGACCTTATTAAGTCAGTAATTTTTTAGTTAATTATTTCTTGATCTTCGTTATTATTTGTTGGAGGTTGGGCACTACCTGTAATGGTAACAGTTATATTTCCAGTTTCCTTTGTTTCTCCATCATAACTAAATCTATATTTTAATGTATAGGTACCTGGTGTTGTTAAAACAGTATCTGTTAGAGAAACACCTGATCCTGTTATTGATGATAATTTCCAGTTACTTGTTTTACTTGTTACATCATTACCATTTTCTGTTACTTTAACATATTTAGTAATATCTCCTACATTATATGAGGTAGTAGAAATTGTATCATAAGTAACCTTTAGTGTAGTACTTACTTTCTTTAATTCATAAGTAGCAGCATTACTCTTAATTCCATCATAACTTTTATAAGTTGCTATTACTTTATAAGTACCATAAGGATTACTTTGATTAGTTACAGTAAATGATGTATTACTAGTAAATCCTAATAGAGTATTATTGTAGTACACATTGTAACCAAATGTTCCATAAGAACTAGTTGAACTTGGTGGTGTAACAGCATTCCAAGAAAGACTAACATTATTTGTACTACTGTTATAAATAGCTTTAAAATTGCTAGGTGCAGCTAAATTATCTTCAACAGTTTGTGTATTAGTAGGTTCACTACCTTTTTTGAAATATTCATAAGTAATTGCCCCTGTATAACCGGCTCCTGCAATTCTAGCAGGATTACTTCCAGCTACTATTCCTAGTTTAACAACACTATTAGGCATTTTAAATTCTTCTTTATTCTTTTCAAATATTTCATTAGCAAGGGCAGCAAATAATTTATCTTTTTGTGTACTACATCTTATATTATGACAGTAAAGACCTTGATTAACTAAATCCTTAGTTGCACTTGTATAGCCATACCACATACCAATAACAGTTTTAGTTGTATAACCAACAGTCCAAGAATCACGAATAGCATCATCACTCATTCCTAGTAATCTTCTTGTTTTTTCATCAAAGTTTGTAGTACCAGTTTTCATTGCTACTTTATTAAGATTACCAGAACCAATTAAAGTTACATCATCTAGAATACTAGTAATCATATAAGCTGTTGCGTCACTCATGGCTTGTTTTCTAACACCTTCGTGTTTTTTCTCTTCACCTGTATCACGGAATATTACTCTACTAACAGAGTATGGTTCGTTGTAATAACCACCGTTTGAGAAAGCAGCATAAGCAGCAGCCATTTGTAAAGAGTTAACACCAGTAAATGCTCCTAAAGCATGAGCTTCATGGATTCTACCGTTTTCTATTTCTGGTTCAATACCAAGATTTTGAACGAATTCAATAATTTTTTTATTATCAACTTGTTGAAAAGCTTTTAAAGCCGGTATATTTCTTGATAGTGATAATGCTTTTCTAATAGATATAGCACCCATAAAAGTACCATCCCAGTTATTTATTGATTTACCATTAGTATAAGAGTAAGGTTCATCAACAAATAATTTATAATTACCATTATCATTATATCCATAAGTAGAAGCATTATTATATTCAATTAGTGGACCATAATCAAATAGTGGTTTAGCAGTAGAACCTGGTTGTCTTTTTATTTCATCACTAGTGGCAAGATTTAATTCTTTAGCACCTTTTTTATTACGACCAGCTCCAATAGCAAGTATTTTACCACTAGCACTATCTAAAACACTAACACCAGCTTGAATAGTATCATTAGCCCAATTGTATTTTTCTCCATTCATAACTCTATCTAAACCATCTTGTTTAGATCTATCTAAATTAGTATAAACTTTCATAGAAACTGTATATGGATCAGCTTTATACTTAGCAATACATTCATCTACTACAGTATCAATATATCCTTGATACTTAGATAGACCGCTTTGTGCTGATACGTTGTAATCAACTAAAGATTCAATAGAGATACTACTTGCCATTTTTCTTTCTTCACTTGTTATATAACCATGACGTTCCATTAAGTATAAAACGGTATTACGTCTTCTAGTAACTGATTTAATATTATTAGTATTAGTAGGTTTATATAAGTTAGGTGCTTTAAACATACCAGCTATAACTGATGCTTCAGCAAGATTTAAATCACCAATATCTTTATTGAAATAAGCAAGAGCTGCTTGTTTAACTCCGTAAATATTTCCACCTAAGTTATGGTTATTTACATAGAATTCGATGATTTGTTCCTTAGTATAATTTTTTTCAAGTTTAAATACAGCTAAGTAAATATCTGTGAATTTTCTAATAATTCCTTTAATTCCGTGGTCATCAGCAGAAGTAAAGGAGTTTTTGATAACTTGCATTGATAAGGTAGAAGCTCCTCCGGCATCACTATGACCTACAGCCTGACCTAAGGATGCTTTTAAAAATCGTGGAGCATCAAAGCCATTATGTTGAAAAAATCTTGAGTCTTCAGTAGCTACAATAGCATCTACTAAAACTTCAGGTAACTCATCATAAGTAACTTTTTCTCTCATTTCCGTACCAAGACGTTCAAATTCATTTCCATCGATGTCATAAAGAATACTTGGCTCTTTTTCATTTAATTGATTAACATCAAACTTAGGAGCTTTAATAACTACATAAGCTAGGAATAATATTCCAAGTAGCATAACTAATATTCCTAAAGATAATATAGTAATTATTATTGTATTAAGTATCTTTTTTTGTTTTGGTTTATTCTTAACTTTATCTAATAATCTAGCAAGACCAACTATTATTAGAATACCTACTCCTAAGAAAACAGTTAATAGCCAACCAATAATAAAGTAACTAACAATCATTAATATTAAAAAGCATCCCAATAATATTAATGGTAAATTACTATTAGACTTTTTTGTTGTCTTTTTTTTCATTTTTTACCTCCAAAATGTTATCTATAATATTTAGATAATTGATTCTAGGTCTAAAACCCTCTTTAATAATGTGTCCATGCTTTACAAAATAATCATGTGAAATAGATTTTTTTTCACTATTCATTAAATAGTTTTTTAAATCACTATTCATTAGTATATAAGTTTCATTAAGTGTTGTAAAGCGAACAATAAGAAAACCAATTCCCCCAACATTTGATATGTTTTCTAAATGTTTAAGCTGGTGAAGATGAATATTAGCAAGTGGAAATGATGTTTTATTTTTAGTTTCCTTAGCTTCAAAATCAATATAATAACCCTTATAAATACCATTATAATCAGTAGTTGATGGTTCAGTATAAAAAGCTTCTTTTATAATCTTATTTTTACCAATAAATTCTACTTTGGTAACTTTAATAGGAGTAGGTTTTTTATAAATATAAGCAATATTATTTTCCTTATAATATTGATTTGATTTATTAATATCATCTTCTAAAGTCATTCCTCGGTTTTTATAATTTATAAGATAGTTATTTTGTTTTTTTATTCCACTAGGGTAATTCATTTCATTCACCTAACATATATTATATATCATTTTATATGCTTTTTCTATACTATAAAAAATAAAAAATAGATTATTATTAATCTACTTCTTCTTTAATTGATAGACATTTACAGTATTTTCTTTTATTTTAGATGGACTACAATAATCAATAACAGTATTTAATAAAGGGATATCACTACTAATCATTGCTGTAACTGCTGGATATTTAGCTTCAAGATTCATTAAAGAATTAAAGCATTCTCTTTTAGCTTCACTTAAATTAATATTTGTTTTATTACTGCTATCGTAGAAATATTTTTTTTCATCATCGCCTTTATAATTAAAAGCAATTTCCTTATTTGTAAACCAACAAATTACTTTTCTATCTTTTTCATTTGTTTTGATACAGTACTTTACATTTTTATCATCATTTTTCTTACGCATTGAAAAGTTTATTTCATCTTTATCAATATCACCAAGTTGAATATGATCAATTTCATAACTATCATCTTTTCTACTAAGACTAATAGCAGTGTCATGACCTTTTATACGAATTCGACCTTTCTCATCACTAAGTATTTTAATATCTTCCTTTTTTCTATCACTACGCATTGTTATCCAGCCATTTTCAACTGTCAAACTTTTACCTAGCATAGAAAATAATTGTTCATTGTCCTTGTTTTTTAGAAAATTATCTAGTCTAATCATAATGTTTGTTTGCATATATTTCCTCCTTGAAGTGATTTAATTATACCACTGTGAAATAACTTGTCAAACATTAAAAAACATATATAAAAAATATATGATAAATTTTTAAAATTTTATGTTAAAAAATCTAAAAAACTGATATAATAATGAAGTTGACAAGTAAGTAGTTTTATTGCTAGAATATAATATGTAAAGGGATTGGTGATAATATGTATCAGAATAAAATAGCACTTACACCACAAGAAATTTTAGAAAAAGATTTTAAAATTGATACTCGTGGATACAGATTAAAAGAAGTTGATGAGTTTTTAGATATGATAATTTCTGATTATGAACAGTTTTATAAAATAATTGAAAGTATGGAAAAAGAAAAAACTGAATTATTAAAAGAAATTATGTCTTTAAAACAAGAGCTAAGAAATGCTTCAATGGATGTTGAAATTGCTAAGAATTCTAAATCAGATACTATGGAAATCACTAATTTAGATATTTTAAGAAGACTTAGTAATTTAGAAAAAGCAGTATTTGGTAAAGACAGTGAATAATACTTGGGCAAGTGCTAGGGAAACCTAGAGGAAAGTCCATGCTCGCACTATCTGTGATGATAGTAGTGTTCGTGCTTAGGGAAAAAATAACCTAAGGTAGATTTATTCTAACGGCAAAACTTTATCTAAAGGATTATCCCATGATAAAGTGATAACGTGCCACAGAAACGATACTTTTGGAAACGAAAGGGTGAAACGAGGTAAACCCCACGAGCGAGAAACCCAAATTTTGGTAGGGGAGTCTCCATGAAAGAAAGATAATGGATTGGAGGACTAGTAATAGTAGATAGATACTTGCCACCTAGTAATAGGTACAAAACATGGCTTACAAAGTGTTATTATTGTTGGAACTGAGGTTGATTATGAAAGAATTAGGAGAATATTTAAAAGAAACTAGAATTAAACATGGTGTTAGTTTAGAAGAAGCATCTAGTGATTTACAAATCTCTAAAGATTTACTTGAAAATCTAGAAAGTGCTAATACTAAAGCTTTTAAAGATGTCTATGATATAAAAAAAATAATTAAAGAATATGCAAAGTATTTAGGACTTGATGAAGAGAAAGTTCAAGATGAATTTAATAATTTTTTATTTGAACATACTTCTAAAATTTCTTTAGATGATATAATGGAAGCTAAGAAACAAAAAGAAAAAGAAGAAGAATTAAAGAAAAAAAAGATATCATCTCCTTATACTAAAATATATAAGCAAAAGAGAAAGAAATTACCTATAGTATTAGGTATTACTGTTTTTGTTTTTTTTATTCTAATAGCAATTTTGTTAATTAAGAATAGAACTAATCATGATATTGTTAATAGTGAATTGAAGGAGAGTAGAGAGTATGAATACACCAACGAAGCTTACTTTAGTTAGAATAATTATGACTATTGTAATGATTTTTATGTTATTATTCCCATTTTATGATGTTGGTATTAATATGCCTAATTTTTTAGTGGGTGGAGTTTATGTTAAATTAGAATATTTAATTGCGGGAGTAATTTTTATAGTTGCAAGTATTACTGATTTTTTAGACGGCTATTTAGCTAGAAAAAATAATGAAGTTACTGATCTTGGAAAAATGCTTGATGCTATTGCTGATAAAGTTTTAGTAAATAGCGCTTTAATTATTCTTGCTAGTAAAGGTTTTATTTTAACGCTAATTCCTGTTATTATTATTTTTAGAGATACAGTAGTTGATGCTATGAAAATGGAAGCAGCAAGAAAAGGTAAAGTAGTAGCAGCTATTTCTAGTGGTAAAATTAAAACTGCTAGTATGATGGTAGGAGTGGCTTTAACTTTCTTTTATAACTTACCATTTGAAATTATCAATATAAGAGTTAGTGATTTCTTCTTGTACTTTGCAACTATAATGTCAGTAATTTCTATGATTGAATATTATAAACTTAATAAAAATTTAATTTTACCTGCAAATAAAAAAGCCTAATTGAGGCTTTTTTTGTTGGAATTTAATAAATTAAAAGATGTTTTTGAGGATAATTTATAAATTCAGATAAAAAATTCTTTAAAAAAGGTAAATTTTAACAAACTGTTGTTCGGAAATATATCTTGACAATTAAAAATCTGATTTATAAAATATAAAGTATAAACGTTTGCAGGAGGAGGAAAAAATGGGCAAAACATTAAAAAAAGATAATAAGGACTTAAATCAAATTTTAGCAGATATTGAAAAACAATTTGGTAAAGGCTCTATAATGTGTCTTGGTGAGGATTCACATATAAAAATTGACGTAGTATCTAGTGGTTGTTTGTCTCTTGATATAGCACTTGGGGTAGGTGGTTATCCAAAAGGACGAATAATTGAAATATATGGACCAGAATCTAGTGGGAAAACAACCTTTGCATTACAAGCAATTGCTGAAGTACAAAAAAATGGAGGAATGGCAGCATTTATTGATGCTGAACATGCTCTTGACCCTGATTATGCTAGAAGACTTGGAGTTAATACCAATGAATTATTATTATCACAACCAGATACGGGGGAACAGGCCTTAGAAATATGTGAAGCTTTAGTTAGAAGTGAAGCAATTAGCATCATCGTAATAGATTCTGTAGCAGCTTTAGTACCACAAGCAGAAATAGATGGTGAGATGGGAGACTCTCATGTTGGTTTACAAGCAAGATTAATGAGTCAAGCTTTAAGAAAATTATCAGGAACTATTAGTAAAACTAATACGATAGCTATCTTTATTAATCAGTTAAGAGAAAAGGTAGGAGTGATGTTTGGTAATCCTGAAACGACTCCAGGAGGTAGAGCTTTAAAGTTTTATTCTAGTATAAGATTAGACATTAGACGAAATGAACAAATTAAAATAGGTGATAAAATTGTTGGTAACAAAACCACTGTTAAAGTAGTTAAAAATAAAGTAGCACCACCTTTTAAAAGTGCTGTGGTAGAAATAATGTATGGTGAAGGTGTATCTAAAGAAGGTGAATTGATAGATCTTGGTGTAGAAGCAGGTATTATTGATAAAGCAGGAGCTTGGTTTTCTTATCAGGGAGAGAAACTAGGACAGGGTAAAGAAAATGTCAAAATACTTCTTAAAGATAATAAAGAATTAAAAGAAGAAATAGAAGCTAAAGTAAGAGATTTTTATGGAATAAATTTAAATAGACCGAAAAAAGAAGAGGAAAAATAGTGTGATACATTTTCCTTTTTCTTGACATTAATTTTATTGCAACGTACAATATAATTAGATTATAAGAAATTATAAATCTTAGTGGAGGTAAAAATGAATCAAATAATACTTTCCACTTTACTATTGTTAGTTGGATTAATAATTGGTTTTGGGTTAACCATGTTAATTAATATATTAAAAGAAAATAGTGCTAATAAAAAGATATCTTTAATGTTGGAAGAAGCAACAAAGAAAGCAGAACAAATGAAACGTGATTCGTTAATGGAAGCAAAAGAGAAGAATTTCCAATTAAAACAGGAATTTGACAAAGAAATGAAAGAAAAAAAACAAGAATTAAAAGAGAATGAATTACGTTTAGAAAAAAGAGAAAGTAGTATGGACAAGAGGGATGAAATATGTCAAAGAAGAGAAGCTACTTTAGATGAAAGAGAAGAAAAATTAACCCAAAGACAAAAAGAAATTCAAGCTGGACAAGATGAAGTGGAAAATTTAAAAAAAGAACAATTAAATTTATTAGAAAAAATATCTGGCTTTAGTAAGGAACAAGCTAAAGAAGTTGTAATGCAAAAAGTTAAGGAAGGTATGGCCCGTGAAGTTTCAATTTATATAAATGAAAAAGAAATGGAAGCTAAAATTACAGCAGAAAAGCAAGCTAAAGAATTAATAGTTACTGCGATGCAAAGATATGCTGCTGATATTGCTAGTGATCAAACTGTAACTGTTGTATCTTTACCTAATGAAGATATGAAAGGAAGATTGATTGGTAGAGAAGGTAGAAATATTCGTACTATTGAAGCAGTAACGGGAGTAGACCTTATTATTGACGATACTCCAGAAGCAGTAGTGTTATCAAGTTTTGACCCATTACGTAGAGAAATAGCTAGAGTTATGTTAGAAACTTTAATAAAAGATGGAAGAGTCCATCCAACTAGAATAGAAGAAGTATATGATAAAGTAGCTAAAGAAATGAAAGAACAAATTATGGATTATGGTAATGGTGCTTTATTTGAACTTGGAATAACCAAAATGAAACCTGAATTAATTGAATTAATAGGTAAACTTCATTTTAGAACTAGCTATGGTCAAAATGCACTTACTCATTCTTTAGAAGTTGCTGAATTATCTGGACTTATGGCAGCTGAAATAGGTGAAGATGTAAATCTTGCTAAACGTGCTGGACTTTTACATGATATTGGTAAAGCAGTTGATCATGAAATTGAAGGAAGTCATGTTAGTATTGGAGTTGATTTAGCTAGAAAATATGGTGAAGGTGAAGATGTTATTAATGCTATTGCATCTCATCATGGTGATATAGAAGCAACAAGTGTTATATCTAATTTAGTTGCTATAGCAGATGCTTTATCTGCATCAAGACCGGGGGCACGTAATGATTCTTTAGAAAACTATATTAGAAGATTAACGGAACTAGAAGCTGTTGCTAATGATATAGAAGGAGTTGAAAAATCTTATGCTATGCAAGCTGGTAGAGAACTAAGAGTTATAGTATCACCAATGAAAGTTGATGATTTACAAGCTCATTATATTGCTAGGGAAATTAAAGAAAAGATTGAGTCAACACTAAAATATCCAGGTACTATTAAAATAGCAGTTGTTCGTGAAACAAGAGCTTTAGAAGAAGCAAAATAAAAGGCAAGGAATTAAATTTTTTCCTTGACTTCTTTTTTTACATCTAAAATTATTGGTAGTAGAAGAGGTCTTCTTCCTGTTAAATCATAAATATAATTAGATAAATCTTGGCTGATAGTTGCTTTAATATCGCTGTAGCTTACATGTGATTCATTTAATTTTTTGATAATTAAGTTTCCAGCTATATTTTCAATCTTTCTTAACAACTCTTCATTTTCATTAACTAAGACAAAACCTCTTGTTGTAATATTAGGTTTAATAAGTAATCTTTTAGTACTAAAATCTATATTAGCTATTACTACTAAAATACCATCATTAGCCATGATTTTACGGTCATGGATAACAGCACTACCTACTTCACCAACTCTTGTTCCATCTACATAAATAGGAGTATTTGAATAACTTTCTCCTTTAGTTATCTTGTGATTGTGTAAAATAAGTGTATCTCCATTTTTTAATACAAAAGTATTTTCTTTAGGTATACCACATTCTACTCCTAATTCAGCATGTCTTTTTAACATACGATAATCGCCATGGAAAGGCATTAAATATTTAGGATTTAATAATCTAATCATTAATTTTAATTCTTCTTGATTGGCGTGTCCTGAGGTATGTAAACTATTAATAGTCATATTTGTAAATACTTTAACACCTTTCAAATATAATTTATTTATTGTTTTAGAAATACTTATGGCGTTACCAGGAATGGCACTACTTGAAAATATTACAACATCATCGGGTCTTAATTTTATTTGCTTGTGAGTTCCATCTGCTATTCTTGATAAAGCTGCAAGTGGTTCTCCTTGGGATCCAGTACAAAGAATGGTTACTTCTCCAGGTTTCAAATTATTAGCTTCTTCTGCACTAATTAGTAATTCTTTGTGATCAATATATCCACCTCTTATAGAAATATCAATATTATTTTCCATAGATCTTCCAAATACACAAATTTTTCGATTATGTTTATAACAAGATTCAAATATATGCTTTAATCTATATATATTTGAAGCAAAGGTAGCAATAATTATTCTATTATATTTATACTTGTCAAATATATCAGTTAAAGTGTCATCAACTCTTGATTCACTAATACTCATTCCTTCATTTAAAGCATTAGTAGAATCACTTATTAATAAATCTACTCCTTTATGTCCAACCGTAGCCATCTTATAAAGATCAGCCATAGGACCAATAGGAGTAAGATCAAACTTAAAGTCACCTGTTGTTACAATAGTTCCATTTGGTGAAGTTATTACAATACCATGAGAATCTGGTATTGAGTGTGTTGTTCTGATGAATTCTATTTTGAAATATTTAGTTTGTACAGTTGATTCCTCAGTATAACCAAAAAGTGTATCATAACGAATATTACGGTCTTCTAATTTCATCTTTATTAATTCTTTAGCTTGATTTGGTGCGTAAATAGCAGGGATATTTAATGTTTGTAATAAAAAAGGAATAGCTCCAATATGATCTTCATGACCATGAGTTATAAATAAGGCCTTTATCTTATCCTCATTTTGCTTTAAAAAAGAATAATCTGGTAAGACATAATCTATTCCTAATAAATCTCCTGCAAAAGAAACACCAGCATCCAAAATAATAATTTCATCTTTATGCATAACACAATACATATTGCGTCCTACTTCACCTAAGCCACCTAGAACAATAATTTTTGTTTCGTCTGACTTGTTCATTTTTCCTCCTTTCTTGAAGTTAATAATAAGAAAGAACTAACCGACTTAAATTATACTATAGAAATATTTATTTGTCTAGAGTTTGACATTTTAGTAGAAAAGTGGTATAATCTAGCCGTATTTGAGATAGCAGTTGATAAAACTATTGCTATTTTGATACTTTGGTGGTATAATATAGGCACTAAATGAGTTAGGGGGAAAAATTATGAAAAATAGTTTAAAAAAATTAGGTAAATTATCATTAATATTAATGGTAATTAGTTCATTTTTTTCAGGTCTTGTATTAAACGTAGAAGCAACTTCTGTTCCAAAGTCTTTTACGGCAACTGCTGAAAAAACTCTTGATGGTTATATTGCTGGATATCGTTTTGGAAAAAAGAAAAATAGTGCAGGTGGATATGTTTATTGTAATAATATTCACAAAGGAACTCCTCATGGAGAAAAAATGGTTCTTGTAGGAGAAGCTCCTGCTGGAATAGCTTATATTCTTGAAAATGGTTATCCTAACAAGAGTATTACTGGAAATAGTGATTATGATTACTATATTACACAAGCTGCTGTTTGGTGGTATTTAGATGATACAACTGGTTCTAATAACTTATCAAATAGTTTTAAAACAACAGGTAGTGATCCAAAAGGGTTAAGAAAATATGTTAAATCATTAGTTAGTGCTGCTAAGAAGGTTAAGGGTTATTCTACACCATCTCTTAGTATTAATAATGCTAATAAATCTATGACATTATCAAAAGATAAAAAATATTATGTATCTGACACTATTAGTGTTAATGCAAAATCAGTTAGTGGAAAATACACAGTTTCTTTATCAGGGGCCCCAGAGGGCACTAAAGTTGTTGAGGCAACAACTTTAAAGGAAGCAAGTTCATTTGCTACTAATCAAGGATTTAAAGTTATGGTTCCATCTGCTAAAGTTAAAGGCACTAAAATTAATATTACTGTTAATGTAAAAGCTGCAGGTTCTATTAATAAGGCTTATGAATATAAGTCAACTGATAGCTCTGTACAAAATGTTTATGGAAAAGCTTTATATCCAACAAATAGTGAATTAAATGATAAAACTGTGTTAAATTTAACAACTAGTAAAGTATCAATAATCAAAATAGATTCAAAAACTAAAGTTGCTTTAGCAGGAGCTACATTTACTTTATATGATAATTCTGGAAAGAAAATTACATCATGGACTTCAACTGGTAAAGCACATATTATTCAAAATTTACCAAATGGTACTTATGTTTTAAAAGAAGAAAAAGCACCAGCTGGATATAAAATGAATAAAGAAGATACAAAATTTACTATAAGTGATAGCAAACGTGATATAACACTTAAAGTTGCTAATACAGCTTTAACCAAATTAGTAAACATTGTTAAAATTGATAAAGCAACAGGACAACCACTTGCGGGAGCCCATTTAATAGTTAAAAATGAAAAAGGGGAAACAGTAGCAGATTTTGTTAGTACTGAAGAACCTTATACAATTAAAGATTTAGCTGATGGTAAATATAGTGTATATGAAGAAGCAGCACCAAATGGTTATATAAAATCAGAAGCAACTTATTACTTTACAATAAGTGATGGTAATACTGTTGCTAGTGTTACAATTGAAAATGAAAAACAAGGTGAAAAAGTAGAAGTACCTAATACAGGAGATAACAGTTCCGTACTTCCTGCTGCCCTTGGATTTGTTACTATATTATCTGGTATTGGTTTTACATACTATAATGAAAAGAAAAATAAACAAAAATAATATTTTATCTTCTAACATAGTTTCTTTAATTAGTGCAATTGTTATAGTTTTTGGATTATTCTTAATATTTTATAACTTCATTAATAAGAAACGTTTAGTAGCTTATGATTATATTAATGAAAAATTTAATACTAAGGTTGAAGTTGAAAATATTGTATCAAGTGATGAAAAAGAAGAAGAGGAAGAGGAAGAAAATACCGATAATGATTTAGAACATTATATAGGATATCTTGAAATACCAAAGTTGGGATTTAATAGGGGATTTTATAATATAGCTTCTCCTGAAAATACAGTAGAAAAAAATATTCAAGTTATTGAAGGAAGTAAGATGCCAAATAAGAAAAACGGTAATCTAATTATTGCTGGTCATTCAGGAACTGGTTGGAAAGCTTTCTTCAATGATTTATATAAATTAAATATAGGTGATCAAGCGATTGTTACCTATAAAGGACATAAATATACATATCAAATAGAAGATATTTCTAAACAAGCTAAGACAGGTACTCTTACTATTAAGAGAAATAGAAATAAGACAACATTGACACTAATAACATGTACAAATAACGATAGTACTACTCAAACCATATATGTGGCTAGTCTAGTTAATGTATCATAAGAATAAAGGGGGTGTTGGTGATGAGTCCAGTATCGTTAAATGAAAAATTAAAAATTATTTGGAGTGTGATATCTTCATCACCTCTTTACTTAATATTCTTTGTAGCTATTGCTTTATTAGTGTACTTATTTAGTACTACTAGTAGCTTTAACAAAAAGCAAAGTAGAAAAACTTATATTCTAGTTTATTCAGCATTCTTTATCTATCTTGCTATTCAGTATGGTGGAAGTTTATCTACCTTGATAGATTATGCTGTTAATCAAGTCTTTATTGGTTATTACTTTCCTAATATAGTAATATATATACTCATCCTTTTAATTGCAACAATAATAACTTTAGTTACTATTTTTCGTAAAAATACAACGAGAATATTAAAAATATTAAATTCTGTTGTTTATGGTTTCTTAGTTTATTTCCTAATTTTAATACTAAGTGTTGTTAATAATTTAAAAATTGATGTGTTTGATTTAAAGCAATTATATAGTAGTAATAAAGTTCGTAGTTTATTAGAAATTAGTATGTTCTTATTTGTAATTTGGGTATTGGTATTAATTGTTTATCGTTTTATTTGTAAATATCAAGAAAAGAAAAGAGAAGCTAGTAAAGAAGAGTTTACAAATTATAATGTGATTCATAACTTTGAAGATAATAAAGTATTATCTCCACGTAAAAGTTATACCTATTTTGAAGAACCGGTAGTTAAACAACCTGAGGTAGTAAAAGAAAAGAAGGAAGAACCATTTACTCTTGATGAATATAAATTAATGCTTAAAGTACTTAAAGAAGAAAAACAAAAAGAACAACAGCAAAATAATTCGTTATCTGAATTAAATTATTTATATCAACGTATGGGAGAATAGAAAAAGTCTATTCTTTTTTCTTCTTTGCTAGCATTAACTATCAATTTAAGATATAATTGATATGAAAGTGAGGGGAGAGAAGATGAATTTAGATAATCTAAATGAAGAACAAAAGAAAGCTGTATTGTATAACGAAGGACCTCTTCTTGTTTTAGCAGGAGCAGGTAGTGGAAAAACTAAAGTTTTAACTACCAAAATAGCATATTTAATTAAAGAAAAAGAAATATCTCCTTATGAAATACTTGCTATAACATTTACTAATAAAGCAGCAAAAGAGATGAAAGAAAGAGTTGAAAACTTAATAGGTGATGAAGCTCGTTTTATTCAAATATCTACTTTTCATTCTTTTGGTTTAAAACTATTAAGAGAAAACTGTAAAGAACTAGGGTATGATCCTAACTTTACCATTCTAGATAGTGATGATTCTTTAATTATAATAAAAAAAATAATGAAAGACTTAGATTATGATATAAAAAAATATAGTCCTAAAGCTATAAAAAACAAAATAAGTAGTTGTAAAAATGATTTGAAGGGACCTAGTGATTATGAAAAATATATAAGTGGTGAGCTTGACCAAATAACATTTGAAGTATATAAAAAATATGAAGAAAAACTTAAAAGTAGTAATGCTGTTGATTTTGATGATTTGCTTTTACTACCTATTAAACTATTTAAAAAACATAAAGATATTTTAGAAAGATATCAAAATAGATATAAATATGTTTTAATAGATGAGTATCAGGATACTAATGAAGCTCAATATATATTATCTAAACTAATATGTTCTAAATACAAAAATATATGTGTAGTAGGTGATGCTGATCAAGCTATATATGGTTTTAGAGGTGCTAATTATAAAAATATACTAAACTTTGAAAAAGATTATCCTAATACAGTAAGTATTAAATTAGAACAAAATTATAGGTCAACTAAAAATATTTTGGATGCTGCTAATTGTGTTATTAGAAATAATCAAAGTAGAAAAGAAAAGAATCTTTGGTCTACTAAAGGTGATGGAGAGAAAGTAACTTATTATAGAGCTTATGATCAATTAGATGAGGCTCATCAGGTAGCAAGTTTTATAAAAAAAATTAAAGATAGTGGTAAAAGTTTAAGTCAAGTAGCAATTCTTTATAGAACTAATGCTCAATCACGTGTTATGGAAGAAGAATTAATTAAAGATAGTATTCCATATCATATAGTAGGAGGTTTAAGTTTCTATTCAAGAAAAGAAATTAAAGACTTATTAGCATATCTTCGTTTAATCTATAATGAAAAAGATGATACTAGTTTATTGAGAGTTATTAACACCCCTAAAAGGGGAATTGGCTTGAAATCTATTCAAAACTTACAAACAAAAGCAGATATAAACAATTCTAGTTTATTTGAAGCAATTGATGGAGGTAAAGAACAAACATTCAAAGATTTAATCATATCCTTAAAAAAAATATCAGAAAAAGTAACTCTTACGGAATTAATTGATAAAGTATTAGAACTTAGTGGTATCAGAAAAGAATTAGAAACAGAAAAAACTTTAGAAGCAGAAGTTAGGCTTGAAAACTTAAAAGAATTTAAATCAATTACTAAAGCATTTGAAGAAAGATTAGGTTTAGTATCATTAGAAGACTTTCTATATGAAGTTAGTTTAGTAAATGATAAAGATGAATATGCAGATGCAAACGATAAAGTAAGTTTGATGACCGTTCATGCTGTTAAAGGACTAGAATTTGATATTGTTTTTGTTATTGGTTTAGAAGAAGGTTTGTTTCCTCATATCAATAGCTTATATAGTAGTTATGATATTGAAGAAGAGAGAAGACTTTGTTATGTAGCAATAACAAGAGCAAGAGATAAACTATATTTATTTAATGCCAGAAGAAGAGTATTGTTTGGTAATGAACAAGTTAATCCACCTAGTAGGTTTCTTTTAGAAATAGATAAAGACCTATTAGAAACTAATCAAGTAGCAAATAGAGAACTAGAAAAGAAAATAGAAGTTCAAAATGTTTTAAGAGATGAAGATGTTGATTATCAAGTAGGAGATAATGTTGTACATGATAACTTTGGTAGAGGTAAAGTAGTAGAAGTTACTAACTCCTTAGTAACAGTAGCATTTCCACTACCATTCGGTGTTAAGAAATTATTAAAAAATCATAAAAGTTTAACAAAAATTTAGGAGGGTTTTAAAATGGAAAATACAATAAGACAAGGTTATAAATTAGAGGTAAGTAAAAATTTAACACATCATATAGAAGGTAGATTAACAAGTGAAAGAAATGAAGTTAAATTAGATAAAGAAGATTTAGCAACATTTAATAAATTGCTAGTAATTAAGGCTAATATCTTAAATGATAGAAAATTAATTGTTAACTATGATAGTGATGAAAACTTATTTACAGCAAGAATGATGAAAAAAGATAAGAAGAAAGAAGAATATACTATAGCATTAGTACAAGGATTATCATTAGATAATGTATTACTTAATTTAAATGATTACTTAGCATGGTATGGTAAAGATATGGAGTCATCTATTGATACAATTAAATATAATTTAGATAAAGGATATACCCTATTATTACTAAATGGAGCAAGTTCTTTTCTAAAAGCAGATGATGAGTATCAAAGATTGTTAATTAATAAATTTAATGAGAAGAAAGCTAGTATATTTTCTATGTTTCCTAATATCATGAAGGCATTAGCTGATAATCAAACTATGATGATAGCAATTACAAAAGATAAAAATAAATATAATATAAAAAGCAGAGATTTTTTAACTGGTCAAGAAGATAAAAAAGAAGAAGTTACTGACTTATTAGAAGGACTAGTTAATATCAATAATGAACAAAGAAAGGAAAAAGTATTATGCAAAAAACATTGTTAGTAATGGCTGCTGGAATGGGTAGCAGATTTGGAGGTCTTAAACAAATAGAACCAATGGGACCAAATGGCGAATTTTTAATAGATTATTCTATTTATGATGCTAAATTAGCAGGATTTACGAAAGTAGTATTTATTATAAAAGAAGAAAACTATACCATATTTAAAAATACAATTGGTAAAAGAGTAGAACCGTATATAGAAACAGAATATGTTTTTCAAGATGATTCTAATTTAAAAGAAAAATATCAAGGATTAAAAACAAGAATAAAACCTTTAGGAACAGGGCATGCTATACTTTGTGCTAAGGATAAAATAAAAACTCCATTTGCAATTATCAATGCTGATGATTTCTATGGAAGAGATGCTTATATGACAGCTAGTAAATATTTAGATAAAATAGATGATAAACATTATGCTATAGTAGGTTATAAAGTTAGTAAAACATTAAGTCCTAATGGTTCTGCTAAAAGAGGAATCTGTAAAGATATAAATGGTACATTAACTGATTTAATAGAAAGTAGTGTAGAAAGAATAGATAATAAAATAATTGCTAAACCATTAGATGGAGGAGAAGAATTTACTGTAGAAGATGATACCTTAGTTTCAATGAATTTACTTTTATTCACACCTAATATATTTACTTATTTAGAAGATAAATTAAATGAATTTTTAGAAATTAATAAAAACGATTTATCTACTTGTGAATTTTTAATACCAGATGTAGTAAAAGATGCTATAAAAGAAAATAAAGTAGAAGTAGATTTATTAAGTACTAATGCTGTCTGGCATGGTGTTACTTATAAAGAAGATAAAGAAGAAGTAGTTAAGGCAATAAATGAATTAGTAAAAGAAAAAGTTTATCCAAATAAATTATGGTAAAGGAGAAAAAAATGATACAAGAATCAATAGAAAGAATGAATGAATTAATAGATATATTAAATGATGCTAATTATAACTATTATGTAAAAGATAATCCAACTATTACGGATCAAGAATTTGATAAATATTTAAGAGAATTAGAAACTATTGAGAATAATCATCCAGAATGGAAAAGAAATGATTCTCCAACTTTACATGTTGGAGGTGAAGTAATAGATTCATTTAAAAAAATAGAACATACTATTCCTATGCTTTCTTTAGGAGATGTATTTAGTGAAGAAGAAATACTATCCTTTCTAAAAAGAATAGAAGATAATGGATTTCATCCTGAATATGTTTGTGAATTAAAGATAGATGGTTTATCAGTTTCACTACATTATGAAAAAGGGATTCTTGTATCAGCATCTACTCGTGGTAATGGAGTAATAGGAGAAGATATTACTCATAACGTAAAAACAATTAAAAGTATTCCCCTTAAATTAAAAGAACCAGTAACAATAGAAGTTCGTGGGGAAATATTTATGAGTAAAGATACCTTAAAGAAATTAAATGAAGAAAGGAAAGAAAATAATCTTCCTTTATTACAAAATACACGTAATGCAGCAGCAGGTTCTATTAGACAACTAGATTCGAAAGTAGCGGCTAAACGTAACTTAGATGCCTTTTTATATCATCTACCTAATCCCTTAGATTATGGTATAAAAACGCATCATGAGGCCTTAGAATACTTTAATCATTTAGGATTTAAAACTAATCCTAATAACAAAGTAGTTAAAAATATAGATGAAGTAATGGCTTATATTCATGAAAAAGGACAAATACGTGATAGTTTACCTTATGATATAGATGGTATTGTTATTAAAGTAGATTCAATAGAAATCCAACAAAAACTAGGATATACTGCTAAGACACCTAGATGGGCGATTGCATATAAGTTTCCAGCTAAAGAAGTATTAACTAAACTAGAAGATATAATCTTTACCGTAGGAAGAACAGGTCAGATAACACCAAATGCTATCTTAGAACCAGTTATTGTAATGGGAAGTACTATATCAAGAGCAACTCTTCATAATGATATGTATGTTAAAGAAAAAGACTTAAAAATAGGAGATATAGTATCTATTAGAAAAGCAGGAGATGTTATACCAGAAGTAGTAGAAGCTAAGAAAGATAGAAGAAATGGTACAGAAAAAGAATTTATAATGATTAGTGAATGTCCTATATGTTCTACTAAACTAGTAAAAAAAGAAGGACAAGTTGATTATTATTGTCCTAATAATTTATGCCCTGCAAGACATGTAGAAAGCTTTATTCATTTTGTATCAAAAGGTGCTATGGATATTCAAGGTTTAGGAGATCAAATAATGGAAGACCTTTATAACTTTCATTTTATAAGAGATATTAGTGATATATATTTATTAAAGAATCATAAAGAAGATTTAGTTAATATAGAAGGTTATGGAAATAAATCTATTAATAAACTATTAGAAGCAATAGAAAAAAGTAAAGATAACTCCTTAGAAAGATTACTATTTGGATTAGGTATATCCCATGTAGGAAAAGAAAAAGCAAAGATATTAGCAGAAAAGTTTGAAACAATAGATAATTTAATGAAAGCAACAAAAGATGAGTTAACAGCACTTGATGATATTGGTGAAGTTATAGCAGGTTGTGTAGTAGAATATTTTAATAATTTAGATAATATTAAATTAATCGATGAATTAAAAGGACTAGGACTTAATATGAAATATCTTGGTAAGAAAAAAGAATTAGATGAAAATTTTGCTGGTAAAAGATTTGTTCTTACCGGAACATTAAAAGAACTAACAAGAGATGTTGCAAAAGATAATATTGTAACAAGAGGTGGTAAATGTATTGAAAGTGTTTCTTCTAAAACTGATGTAGTAATAGTAGGAGAGAATCCTGGTAGTAAATACGATAAAGCAAAAACTCTTGGAATAACCATCTGGAGTGAAGAAGAATTCTTAGAAAAGTTAAGAAAGGGTAATGAATAGGATGAAATTAAAATTAGAAAATGATAAACATAGTGGTTTTGATGATACAAACTATGTAACTATAGATGAAGAGAAAAAACTAAAAAAGAAATTTACTCTTATAATGATTATAGTATTAGTACTAGGAACACTCATATCTTTTGATATTTTAATAGCAAGTAATACTAATGTCGGACCATTTCTAGCTATTAAAGTTAAAACACATAATGATGGTGGTACGAAAGAATATTATGGTTTAGGATATAAAGCTATTAAATATCGAGTAAGAAATGGAAGAAATACTACTGTAGTAGGTTCTTGGACCTTAAAGTATGATCCTGTATCAAGAGTAACTACTATGGAAGAATTAGCATTCTCCTTTAGAAATAATCCTAAAGATGCCTTATCTAAATCTTATAAACAATTCTTTATAGTAACAGGAACTATAGACTCTATAGATAAAGCTAATAAGAAAGTTATTCTTATTTATAAAGATAAAGATGGGGATAATTATACTACCAAAGCTGAATTTAATTTAAATGATATATCTAAATTAGATAAATATAAAAATGGTGATACATTAACTATTAGTGGTACATTTATAAAATATATACCTAAGAAAAATAATACTGTAAGAGAAATAATTTTTAAAAATTCTTCTATTGTATAAGTAATGAGATGTCAAGAATACTGATATTAGATGTGATTGACATTCTAAAATGTATATGTTAGGGACGTAATTTTTTGATATTGACAGGTGCTTTGATAAATGATAGTATAAAGACCGCTGTGGGGTGGTTTATGTGAAAAGAAAAATCAAACTATTATCATTTTATCTTTTATCTATTATTGTGATTAATCGTTATGAAAATGATTATAAGTTTAGTGCTCAGAGTTTTGAAAGACATATGGAGATTGAGAAGTATAGATTAACTCTTGATGAAATAGAGAAAAGATATTATGACTTCTTTGATAATTATAAAGTTAAATATAATTTTTCAAAAGGACTTGCTTCTTCAAAAGATGTTGAAAAATTGGATGAATTAGTTGCTAGTAAGCAGGAGTGTGATTTTCAATTTATTGGTAGTAATGATGATCTTGTTGCTAAAATTATAGATAATACTAATAAATATATTGAAAAGCATCCATCTTCTAAATATATTAATGCCCTTGATTCAGATGATGTTAGATATAAAGCAATGACTTTAAATCTTAAGAATACATTAAGTGATGAAATCGCTTTAATACAAGCTAATAAGTTATCTAGTAATAGTAATGAAGATTTATGTAAACTTAGTGATTTGGTTGTTCTTCTTTATACTGAACCGATTGATAATAATCTTTGTGGTAATTATGTGAATAAAGATAATAAAATAACAATTTATCTTGATAATGTTATAAATATTAATTATCTAGCAATAGACTTTTTTACACAAGCATCAGAAATTTTTCTTCATGAGATAGATCATGCTAGACAACATATTTGTAAAGATAGGGAAGAAAAAGAGGAACTTGCTTTTAATAAATATACTGCTTCTATTGTTGAAAGTTCTGCTGAAAGTGCAATTTATAATGAAAATAATTCTATATATTATAGCGATATGCTTGGTAATGAAAATATATATTTTTTAGAAAGATGTTTTGAAGATGAACTACAGCTATTAACTTTAACAGATGAAGATACTAATCTTAATGATTATTATGCTAGTATTTTTGATTCTGATATAGATGCTTTTCTTGATTATTTTAATATTAAGACTGAAAAAGATAAAAAAGCATTCTTAAATATTTTAAGAGAAAAAGATGCTATTTTTCTTCGTAATAATATAGCTAAAAATATTGCTTTTAATTATGAATTAACAGTAAAAGAAGCAAGTGATATAATTGGTTATGGTTATAAGGTAGAAATAATGCGTTTAGCTTTGAGAAATGTTATTGCTACTAATATGGAAAGAGAAGAGAAGTTTACTCCTCTTAAGTTATCAATTTATGGTAATGTAATCTTTAATATGGCTTGTCAAGGTACTGTTACAGAAAGTGGTAAACAAGATGAGAGATTTATTGAACAAGTAAATATTTTTAGAAAAATTTATGAATCTTATATAAGTGATACCTGTGATATTTCTAAAGAACAAGCTGCTGATTATATGGAACTTTTTGTTGACTCTGATTCAGATGAATATTCTTCTATAAAAGAAACATTTGGAATTAATGATAAATTTTCACAAGATGTTTCTTTCTTAAACCAAAATAATGATACATCACATTCTTATAAACAAATAGCTAAAACAAAAACACTAAAAAAATGAAAAAGTTCTTGCTATATAAATTATAAAATGGTATATTAATTAAGAAAAACAAGTGCGAAAGACGGAAATAAGGAAAGTTAGTAGAGACTTCTTGGTTGGTGAAAAAGAAGATGGAACTTATTTTAGATCACTTTCAAGTTGTGCTTTATGGATAAGATAAAGACGGAGACTAGACGTTAACTAGAATAAGATAGATTAATCTATGAAGAAAGGTGGTACCACGAGTTATTCGTCCTTTTGACATAGATTTTTTTGTTTAAGGAGGGTAAAAGTATGGAATTTAAAGAATTAAAAAAAGGTGATACACATAATATCGAACTTGAAATAGAAAAAGAATGGGAAAATGAAGATATCTTAAAGAAATGTATTGATAATAGAAAAGACTGTGAAAACTTTGTTTTTTATGATGGACCTGCTACTGCGAATGGAATGCCGGGACTTCATCACATGATGGCTAAGTTCTTAAAAGATACATTTTGTAAATATAAAACTATGCAAGGATATCGTGTTCTAAGAAAAGTTGGTTGGGATACACATGGACTACCTGTAGAATTGCAAGTTGAAAAAGAATTAGGTTTTAACTCTAAGAAAGATATTGAAGAATATGGTATTGAAGAATTTAATAAAAAATGTAAGGAAAGTGTTTGGAAGAATGAAAAAGCTTTCTCTGACTTAACTAAAGAAATGGGTCAATTTATTGATTTAGAGCATCCTTATGTTACTTATGATAATAACTATATTGAAACAGAATGGTGGATTTTAAAGAAATTCTTTGATGAAGGTCTATTCTATGAAGGACATAAAATACTACCATTTTGTACAAGATGTGGAACAGGACTTGCCTCTCATGAAGTAGCACAAGGTTATAAAGAAGTAACTGCTAATACCGTTATTGTTCCGATGAAGAAGAAGGATGAAGATGTTTACTTCTTGGTATGGACTACTACTCCTTGGACTTTAATTAGTAATGTTGCTTTATGTGTTAATCCAAAAGAGTTATATGTTTTAGTGGAAAGCCGCGGTACTAAATTTATTGTTGCTAAAGCTTTAGCTAATAAAGTATTAGGAGATGAATATACTGTTTTAGAAGAGTATAGTGGTAAAAACTTAGAATATATGGAATATGAACAGTTAATACCAAGTCTTAAAGTAGATAAAAAAGCTTTCTTTGTTACAGTAGCTGATTATGTAACAATGGATGCTGGAACAGGTATTGTTCATATAGCTCCTGCTTTTGGACAAGACGACTATAATGTAGGAAAACAATACAATTTACCAGTATTAAATCCAGTAGGAGAAGATGGTTGTTATACGGAAGGATTATGGAAAGGTAGAAATGTCTTTGATGTTGATATAGATGTTATCAAATACTTAAAAGAAAATGATAAACTATTCAAAAAAGAAAAGATGGTACATGACTATCCACATTGTTGGAGATGTGGAACACCACTTCTATATTATGCTAAACCATCATATTACTTAGAAGTTACTAAATTAAAAGACCAAGTTGTTAAAAATAACGATACAGTTAATTGGTATCCATCATTTGTTGGGGAGAAAAGATTTGGTAACTGGTTACTTAATATGAATGATTGGGCTATTTCAAGAAACCGTTATTGGGGTACACCATTACCACTTTGGAGATGTTCTTGTGGACACATGGAAATGATAGGTTCTAGGGAAGAACTTGTTAAAAAATCTATTGAAGAAATAGATGAATCTATCGACTTACATCGTCCCTATGTTGATAATGTACATATTACTTGTCCAGATTGTGGTAAAGAAATGACAAGGGTTAAAGAAGTAATTGATTGCTGGTTTGATTCTGGTTCTATGCCATTTGCTCAATATCATTATCCATTTGAAAACAAAGAACTATTTGAAGAACAATTCCCAGCTAACTTTATTTGTGAAGGAATTGACCAAACAAGAGGATGGTTCTATACCTTATTACTAATCTCTACCTTTGTAACTGGTAAAGCACCTTATAAAAATGTTTTAGTAAATGACTTATTACTAGATAAATTTGGTAAAAAGATGAGTAAGAGTAAAGGTAATATTGTAGAACCATTTACTACTATGAAAAAATATGGAGCAGATACAATTCGTTTCTACTTACCTTATGTTTCACCAGTTTGGTCACCAATTAAATTCGATGATGATGGTTTAAAAGAAGTATATTCTAAATACTTATCAACATTTAAAAATGCTTATTCATTCTTTGAAATGTATGCTAATGCTGATAAAATTGATCCAAGAGAATATAATATTCCTGTTTCAAAACGTGATTTAACCGATAAGTGGTTACTATCTAAATTAAACCACATGGTAAAAGATGTAACTGAGGCTTATGAAAAATATGACCTTAATATAGTTGTTCATAAAATAGTAGATTTCATTAATGATGATTTTTCTAACTGGTATATTAGAAGTAATAGAAGAAGATTCTGGGCTAGTGAATTAACAGAAGATAAAAAAGCAGTTTATTTAACAACTTATGAAACACTATTAACACTTGCTAAAATAACGGCACCTGTTACACCATATATATCAGAAGAAATATATCAAAACCTAACAGGTAATACTTCTGTTCATTTAGAAGACTTCCCTAAAGTAGATGAAACATTATTATCAAAAGACTTAGAACAAAGAATGGAACTAGTAAGAGATATTTGTAGTTTAGGAAGAAATGCTAGAGAAGATGCTGCTATCAAAGTAAGACAACCACTTAACTTTATGATTTTACCACTTGTTGATGAAGCAGTTATTGATGATTTTGAAAGTATCATTAAAGAAGAACTTAATATTAAAGAAATAGTATATAAAGATGATATGACTGAATATATGGATTATATCGTTAAACCAAACTTTAAAGTAGTAGGTAAAGTATTTGGACCTAAGATGAAAGACTTCCAAGAAGCAGTTAGTAAATTAGATATTAATGATGTTAATAAGATAAAAGCAGGATACTTTAAGATGAATTTCTTAGGTGAAGAAATAGAAGTTACAGAAGATATGATTTTAACAACTCTTAAGAATAAAAAAGGTTATTGTGCTGCAAGTAATGGTAAAACAAGTATTGTTTTAGATACATCATTAACTGAAGATTTAATATTAGAAGGACTTGCTAGAGAAGTAGTAAGAAAAGTACAAAATCTAAGAAAAGAAGCAAACTTTATTATAACTGATCATATTAACTTATATTATCATGGTGATGAAGTATTTGATAAAATGTTAACATTATATGATTCATATATTAAGAATGAAACTTTAGCAAATACCTTAATAGAAGATAATAAATTAAACAAAGATATAGAGTTAAATGATATAGTTGTAGGTCTAAGAGTAGAAAGAGTAGATTAGATTTAGGATAAACGCATGAGCTTAAAGATTATGCGTTTTTTCTATTGATTAATTTAATTATTAATAGTAAGATAGTTATAGAAAGGATAAGAGATGTATGAAAGATAAAAAGAAGTTTACAATAACATTAGTACTAACCCTAGTATTAGTAATAGCAATAGTAGGTATTAGTTATGCAGCATTTACTTATGCTGGTATAGGTAAAAGGGAAAATACTATAACTACTGGAGTATTAACTATGACTTATATAGAAGATACTAATACTATCAGTATGAGTAATGCTCTACCAACTACTGATGCTACTGGAAAGAAAAGATTAACAAAAGGAGAATATTTTGACTTTACAGTATCAGGTACAGTAAAGGGAAGTGAGAATATCAACTGGGAGATAGCAGCAGAAGATGTAACAACTGCTACTAAGAAGATAGATGGAAGTCTTATTAAGTTATACTTAACAAGTATAAATGAAGATGGAACAGAAACAGAAGTAATGGCACCAAAAACATATAAGAATGAAACAAGTGCTAATGAAACTACAAGAAGACCAAACAATATGATGAGTCTAGCAACAGGAACAACAAATACAAGTTTTTCTACTAAATATAGATTAAGAATGTATGTAGATGAAAGTTATAATCCCCAAGGAGATGGAGGAGGGCTATCATTTACAGTAAAAGTAAATG
>RKAV01000043.1 GCA_014846175.1 bacterium
ATCATTTACAGTAAAAGTAAATGTTTATGGTAAAACAGGAATAAAATCAACAGGAGGAGATACAACAAGTACAGGAGCAACAACTCTAATAGCAAAAGCTAATCCAGAAACGTTGGATTATGCTACTGCAACAACTGATCAAAAGAATCAAATGTGGGCATTTCCTCATGAAGCAACAGAACAACTAGCAGCTACAACAGATTACCGTTATATAGGAGCAGACCCTAATAACTATGTAAAATTCAATGATGAACTATGGAGAATCATAGGAGTATTTGATGTAGATGATGGAACAGGAAAATTAGAGAAAAGAATGAAAATTAGAAGAAATGAGTCAATAGGGAGTTACTCATTTGATTATTCAACGACAGAGTCATCTCAAGGTACAAGTAATTGGCTAATTGCAAGTTTAAATTATTTGCTAAACCCAGGACATGAAAGTGAAACTTATGGAGGAAGCTTATACTGGAATAGAAAGAGTGGAACATGTTATGATGGAGAAGAAAAAGTCACAAAAGCATGTAATTTCACCTCGACAGGACTAACAGACGAAGCAAAAGCAATGATAGGAGATGCAAAGTGGTACTTGGGTGGCACATGGGGAGCTTATTATGATGTCGAAGATGGATTTGCCTCAGATTTATATAAAACTGAAAGAGGAACCGCAGTATATGATAGTAGTAGTAGTACAAATTGGACAGGAAAAGTAGGGTTAATGTACCCAAGTGACTATGGATATGCAACAAGTGGAGGAAGTAGTAAAAATAGGGCAAGTTGTATGGCTAGACAAGTATATAGGTGGCATTATGATGATTATAATGATTGTAAAGATAATGATTGGCTTTATAATTCATCACAAGTTCAATGGACAATAACCCCACGCATCGATGACCATTCTCTTATTGACGTTATTGATTATAATGGAGGCTCTCTTATCAGTAGTGGTGCTATTGACTCTACTATTGTAGTCAACCCAGTCGTACATCTAAAATCCACAATTAAGATAACTGGAGGAACAGGTAGTTCTACTGATCCATTTATATTATCATAAAATTAATATTATACATACTTAAAGGTTTCAAGTAATTGTTAAAAACTACTTGATTCTTTTTTTGTAATAGAAAAAAATAGATGAGTGTGGTCAAAGTATTGCACTTGATTTGTATAAATGTTAATATATCAATATAAGTGGGGTGTTTATATGCAGATATTGGTATTAGGTAATAATAAAGATAAAGACTTTTATAAGAATAGTAAAGCTGATGGATATATATTTCCTTTGGATGGGTATTCTATGGATTATGAGGTTAAGTTTACTATTGAAGAGATAGAGTTATTAAGGGATAAAAAGAAGAAGTGTTTTATTATAATTAATAGAATGTTTTTTGAAGAGGATATAAAAGAGTTAGATAAGTTATTACTTAAGATAGATAATTATAATATAGATGGTATTTTATATTATGATGATGCTTTATTAGAATTAAAGATTAGGAATAATTATAAGACTAACTTATACATTAATAAAAATTATATGATGTGTAATTCTGATACTATTAATTTTTATCATCGTTATGGTGTTAGGGGGGTAGTATTATCTAATGAGATTACTTTAGGGGAGATTAATGATATTAGAAATAATACTTCCTTAGAGATTATGCAATTATTAATTGGGTATCCTGTTGTTGCTAGTAGTAGAAGGAGTTTAGTTACTAATAGTGGTAATAAAGAAAAAATAGAAGTTGTTGAACCTAAGTCTAAGCAGCATTATAAAATAATAGAAGATGAGTTTGGTAGTAGTTTTATATCTTTAAAAAGGTTTAATGGGTGTAGGTATTTAGATGATTTTAAATCTATAGAATATGGTATAATATATCAAGATGATTTATCTATTGATATTATTAATAGACTTATAGAAAATATTAAAACTAATAATATAAAAGAAATAGATGAGTTAGTTGGACGTAATAGAGGATTTTTAAATAGAAAGACTATATATAAGGTGATACGATGAAAAGAATTGAGTTATTAGCACCAGCTGGTGATTTAGAAAGATTAAAAGTAACCTTACTCTATGGAGCTGATGCTGTCTATCTAGGGGGAAGAAAGTTAGGACTTAGAGCGAATGCTACTAATTTTACTAAAGAGGAATTAAAAGAAGGTTGTAGTTTTGCTCATGAACTTAATAAAAAAGTTTATGTTACCTTAAATATCTTTTTTCACGATAGTGATAGAATAGAATTAGAAGATTATATTAATGAATTAGTTTGGTGTGGGGTGGATGCTTTTATTGTGAGTGATCCTTACCTAATAGAATATTTAGCTAAAAAGGGTTTAGAAGCACATGTATCAACACAGGCTTCCATTACTAATAGTTTAGAAGCATCCTTTTACAAAAGATTAGGTGCTACAAGGGTAGTACTTGCTAGAGAATTAAATAATAAAGAAATAAAAAGTATAATAGATAAAACAGGACTTGAAGTTGAAGTTTTTTTACATGGAGCGATGTGTACTTGTTTTAGTGGTAGATGTGCTTTATCTAATTACATAACTAATAGAGATGCTAATAGAGGTGGCTGTGCTCAGGTTTGTCGTTTTGCTTTTAATACTTTAGATAATAAAATATTTACTATGGCTAGTAAGGACCTTAATTTATCTCTTTATATAAAAAATTTAATAGAACTTGGTGTTACTTCCTTAAAAATAGAAGGTAGGATGAGATCTATTTATTACTTAGCTAGTGTAGTTGGTAGTTATAGAGCTTTGATTGATTCTTACTATAATAACGAAGAGATAGATAATAAATATATAGATATATTAACATCAGTTGCTAATAGGGAGAGTACTAGTCAGTATTTCTTAAAAAAAGCTGATAATACTGATCAATATTATACTGGTAGGCAGGAAGTATCTAACCAAGAATATATTGCTGTTATAACGGGTTATGATAGTGTTAATAAGGCATTAATTATAAGAGAGAGGAATTACTTTAAAGTAGGGGATTTAATAGAGATATTTACTAAAGATGGAAAGTTTTATAGATTTACTTTAGAAAAATTATTAGATAGTGATAATAATCCTATATCAGTAGCAAGGCATCCTGATGAAGAGTTAAAAATACCATTTTCTAAAGAACTTAGTGAATACTCTATGATTAGATTAATAAAGAAAGGTTAATTATGGATATAGAAAGAGTTAAAGAGAATTTTTTAAATAAAGAAAAGTATTTAAGTTGTTATGCTACTAAAAGTAGTGATGCTATTAGATTAAAAGAAGAAAAAGAAGATATTAGACCTTCGTTTTTTCATGATATTGATAGAATAATTCATGCTTTATCATATAATAGATATATGGATAAAACCCAGGTTTTTTCAGAATGTGATAATGATCATATAAGTCATAGAATGGTTCATGTGCAATTAGTTAGTAAAACAGCAAGAACTATAGGAAGGGCACTTAATCTTAATGAAGATTTAATAGAAGCGATTGCTCTTGCTCATGATATTGGTCATACACCTTTAGGACATAGTGGAGAAAAGATGTTAAATGATATTTGTAAGGAAGAATTAAATACTTCTTTTGCTCATAATATGCAAGGGGTTAACTATTATATGAATCTTACTAATACTAATTTAACTATTCAAGTTTTAGATGGTATTATGTGTCATAATGGGGAGATATTAAGTCCTATTTATAAACCTGTTAATAAGACTAAGGAAGAGTTTTTAAACGAATATAAGGAGGCTTTTATTGATTCTAATAAGGCTTTAAAGTATCATCCCATGACTTTAGAAGGTTGTGTTGTTAGAATTAGTGATATTATTGGTTATATTGGTAGAGATATTGAAGATGCTATTATACTAGGTAAACTTAAAAGAAGTGATATTCCTTTAGATATTGTTAATATATTAGGTAGTAGTAATAAAGAAATTATGAATACTATAATACTAGATATAATAAATAATAGTTTAGATAAACCATATATTAAAATGAGTGATGATGTTTTTGAGGCATTGTTTAAATTAAAAGCCTTTAATTATAATCATATATATAAGTATTCTATGAGTAAAGAAGAATATACTAACTATAGTAATGGTATGAGAAAAATATATAATAGATATTTAAATGACATAAAAAATAATAATAAGAATAGTATAATTTATAAGGATTTTTTAAATTATCAAAGTACTAGTTATTTAACCAGTGTTAGTGATAAACAAAAGGTAGTTGATTATATAGCAGGTATGACTGATGACTATTTTGTTAGGCAAATTAGTTAAAAATACTTGATATTTTCTTTACTTTGTGCTAAAATCTTAGTCATATTGATAAGCAAGGGTGCTTATCTTTAAAATTTATTAAGAGGTGAATAATATGGGAAATAAAAAAATAATATATTTAACTGAAGAAGGACTAAAAGATTTAAAAGCTGAACTAGATGATTTAATTAATGTTAAAAGACCAGCTAATATCTTATCTATAAAAGAAGCACGTAGTTTAGGAGATTTATCTGAAAATGCTGATTATGATGCTGCTAAGAATGAACAAGCACAAATAGAAGGAAGAATTAAAACTATTGAAAAGATGCTTGAAAATGTAGAAATAATTAAAGATGTACCTAAAGATATAGTAGGTCTTGGTAGTACAGTAGGAATAAAATATGTAGATGATCCAGATGATACTGATGAATATAAAATAGTTGGTAGTCAAGAAGCTGATCCATTTGAAGGTAAGATATCTAATGAAAGTCCTATTGCTAAGGCATTAATGAATCATAAATTAGGAGATGTTATTACAGTAGAAAGTCCTAATGGAAATTATGAAGTAGAAATTACAGAAATTAAATAATATTAAAATATTCTGCATTAGTGGTGCAGAATATTTTTAGTTAGAAAATTAAATAGTTTTTTCTTTTTAGACTCTTTAAGATAAATTTTAATATTACCTATTTCTTTTTGATAGAGTTTAATACTAATATAACCTACTTTACCTTTTTTGATGCTTTCATCTATTTTAGTTTCTATATTAATATGTTCTTTTTCATCTTCTGTTAAAGGATAAGTAAAGTTTTCCTTTATATATTTATCATTGCCAAGATTAATTTTCTTCTTATCAATTAACTTATAATACTTATACTTATTAAACATTGTTTCATATAACTCTTTATGAGTGTTATATTCATTAGCATCTTTTAAAGTAACAATTGTTAAATTAAGATTATCTTTACTAGCAGTAGTTACTAAAGTTTTTCCAGCACTAGGTGTATAACCGTTTTTTCCTCCTGTACAATAAGAATACTGTTTTAATAGTTTATTTCTATTGTACCAAAGATAGCTTTTTTCTGCTGTTTGTACTTGATATTTATAAGTTTTAGTAATAGTTCTATATTCTTTATAATTTTTATAAACATATCTTGATAAAAGAGCCATATCATGAGCAGTAGAATAATTTTTAGTTTCTTCATCAAGTCCATGTGCATTTTGAAAAGTAGTGTTATACATACCTAGTTCTTTAGCTTTTTTATTCATTCTATTAACAAATTCTTCTTCACTACCAGCAAGATAAGTAGCAATAACAACACTAGCATCATTACCACTTCTAAGAAGAAGTCCATATACTAAATCTCTTAGTTTCATTTTTTCATGTAAACTAAGATAAATACTAGTTCCATACATTTTTAATATTTCTTCTTTAGCTTCTACTAAATTATCAAGTTTATTAGATTCAAGAGCAAGAAGTGCTGTCATTATCTTAGTAGTTGATGCAATAAGTCTTTTAGTATTAGCATCTTTTTCATATAGTATTCTACCACTATCTATGTCCATAACAATAGAACTTTTTGAAGTATCAGTAGCTAAAGTAGTAAAAGGATAAAAAATTGTTAGAATAGTAATTATTAATAAGACTTTTTTCAAAGAATATCACCTATAATCAAAATATGTCATTTTTTATTAATTAATTACTATTAGTTATAATTTGTCAAAATAAATATTTATATTTTTCTTAATATTTTGTTATACTAGTAATGATGGAGGATAGATATATATGAAAAATAATTGGGATAAGTATAGTGAATCTGAACTTAACTGTTTAATGGAATTTGCTAATAGTTATAAAGAATTCATTAGTAATTGTAAAACAGAAAGAGAATGTACTAACTATATAATTAATAAAGTAGAAGAAAATGGTTTTTGTAATTTAAATGATATTAATCAGTTAAAAGCTGGTGATAAAATTTATGTAAATAATCGTGGTAAGTCAGTTGCACTATTTGTAATAGGAGAAGAAAATATTAAGGAAGGTATTAATATACTTGGAGCTCATATTGATTCACCAAGACTTGATTTAAAACCCCATCCTTTATATGAAGATGGTAATTTAGCTTATTTAGATACCCATTATTATGGTGGTATTAAAAAATATCAATGGGTTACTATACCTTTAGCAATTCATGGGGTAGTAGTTAAAAAGGATGGTAGTAAAATAAATATTAATATTGGTGAAGATATTGATGATCCTGTATTTGGTATTACGGATTTATTAATTCATCTTGCTAAAGATCAAATGAAGAAAACAGCATCTTTAGTTATAGAAGGAGAAGACTTGGATGTTTTAGTTGGTAGTAAAAGTTTAAAAGGAGAAGAAAAAGAGGTAGTTAAGAAAAATATTTTAGCTATACTTAAAGAAAAATATAATATTTTAGAAGATGATTTTATTTCTAGTGAATTAGAAGTAGTACCTGCTTTTCCTGCTAGAGATTTAGGATTTGATAGAAGTATGGTGATTGGTTATGGTCAAGATGATAGGTCTTGTTCTTATGCTTGTTTAGAATCTATTTTAAAGATTACTAAACCAAAGAAGACTACTTGTGTCATATTTACTGATAAAGAAGAAGTTGGTAGTATGGGTAGTACGGGTATGGAATCACATTTCTTTGTTAATACTATTGCTGATATTTGTTTATTACTAGATGAAAAAGAAGGTAGTTATAGGAGAGTATTATCTAATTCTAAGATGTTATCTTGTGATGTAACAGCAGGAGCTGATCCTTTATATAAGAGTGCTAGCAATAAAAATAATGAAGCACATTTAGGTGGAGGACTTGCTTTTTGTAAATATACAGGTTCATCTGGTAAGAGTGGTAGTAATGATGCTAATGCTGAATATATTGCCAAGTTAAGAAATATTTTTGATAATAATAATATAACTTATCAGTTTACTGAAATGGGTAAAATAGATCAAGGTGGTGGAGGAACAATTGCTTATATTTTAGCAAATTATAATGTAGAAGTAATTGATTGTGGCTTACCAGTACTTAGTATGCATGCTCCTTATGAAACAACTAGCAAACTTGATTTATATGAATCTTATAAAGGTTATATTGCTTTCTTAAATGAAGCTTAAGAAAAAGTTGTCAGCTGACAACTTTTTATCTTCTATAATAAGGATACATTGGATATGGTATATAATATATTGGTGGATAATACATTGAATAAAATTGATAATTAGGTCTATTGTAACTACCAATTCCATAACCTAAAGCTCCACCAACTATAAAGGGAATAAAGCCTCTTTCATTATTAGCTCTATAATTCATCTTATCACCTTCCTTTTATAATTTATGCCTATAGTAAAAAGTTAAAGAGTTAATTAGTCTAGATAAAATTATTTTAGTTAGTCATTTTCAAAGTATGAAAACTATGATAAAATGTAAATATAGTGAGGTGGATGAAATGTTTCAAAAAAATAAGAAAAAAAATTATGTAACATTAACAATTATTTATGTTTTAGTTATTGCTTTAGTATTATATGTTGCTAGTTGGTATCAAACTTATAATGATTATAAAAGTACTATACCCGTACTTAGAAATACGGTATCAGAAATAACTACTACTGAGCTTGATCATTATATTTTAGAAAATTCTGATGTAGTAGTTTATATGTGTATTGCTAATGATAAAGAATGTCGTAATCTTGATACTTCTTTGAAAAAAGAATTATTAAAGAATGGTTTACAAACTAATATTACATATATTGACCTACAAGAAGTAACTTCTAAAAAGGATTATATTGATAGTATTTTTCATACTTATAATAACACTAGTACTAATATAAGTGGTGTACCTTTACTTTTAGCTTTTAAAGATGGAAAGATTGTTTCATATTTAGAATCTACTGATAATATGAAATTAACAGCAAAAGATACAATTAAATTTATTAGAAAGTACTCATCAGGTGTTTAGATGAATCATATAGTTTTATTTGAACCAGAAATACCCCAAAATACGGGTAATATAATGCGTACTTGTGTTGCAACTAATACCAAGCTTCATTTAATTAAACCTTATGGTTTTGTCCTTGATGATAATCACTTAAAAAGAAGTGGTGTTAATTATATAGATAAATTAAATTATGAAGAATATAATGATTTTGAAGAGTTTAAAAGTAAGAATAAAGGAGTTTATTACTACTTAACTAGATATGGTAGAAAACCACATACTAGTTTTGATTATAGTGATACAAATATTAATCATTATTTTATATTTGGAAAAGAATCTACAGGTATTCCGAAAGAAATATTAAAATATGATTTAGACCACTGCCTTAGAATACCAATGAGTGATAATGTTAGAGCATTAAATGTTAGTAATAGTGTAGCAGTTGTTATTTATGAAGCTTTAAGACAACAAAACTTTAATAATTTATTATTTGAAGAACCTCATAAAGGAGCTGACTATTTAGAAAAATAAAAAGAGATAAAATTTTATCTCTTTTTTAAGCAGCTTCACTAACAACTTCTTCTTCATTAACAACAGCTTGTTGTTTACGCATATTTCTAATTTCACGAGTACTCATTCTAACTCTAGTACCATCTTCTAATCTTACAACTTGTAGGTTAGGCTTTTGTTGTTTCTTAGTAGCGTTTAAAGCATGCGATCTTTTATTTCCTGTTAAAGGTTTCTTATTAGTAACTTTAATTGCCATAATTTCTCCTCCTTTATTTCTTCGTTCTGCTTATTAACTTTACCATATATAGGAGCTAAAGTCAAATTATTATTAGGAAAAAAGTGAAAAATATGGTATAGTGATATCTAGAAAGGAGTAGTTTTATGTTATATGTAAAAAGTTATTATTCCTTATTATCTAGTCTTTTATCAATAGATGATATTATTGATTTAAATATCAAGAGTGGTAATAATTATGCTGTTATTTGTGATAATAATATGTATGGTACAATGGAGTTTATTAAGAAATGTAATCAAAAAGAGATAAAACCAGTAATTGGACTTGAATTAGTAATAGAAGATAAGATTATTCTTTGTTATGCTAAAGACTATACTGGTTATTTAAATCTTGTTAAATTATCAACTAAAGCTAATACTAGTAAAGTAGAACTTAATGATATAAATACTTATAAGGAGTCTCTTATTATAGTTATTTCATATAAAGATAGAGAATTACTTGAACTAGTAACTACTCCTTTAATCTATCTTGGTTATAAAGATGAACAAGAAAAGAATAAAGCATTAGAAATAACAGAAAGAGTAGTATTTCTTAAAGAGTGTTTATATAAAGAAAAAAAAGATGCTAACTACTTAAAATATTTATACCTAATAAGAGATGGTAAAAGTATTTATGATGAAGTTAGTTATGACTTATTAGATAAAGAATTTATAAATGATAAGAGTTGTTTAGAGATAGTTAATAAGTGTAATATTACTTTTCCTAAAGCATCATTACTACTACCTATCTATACTTGTCCTAATAACTTAGATGCTGATACTTATCTAAAAGAATTAGCTATTAAAGGGCTTACTAAAAGATTAAAAGGTAATGTTTTAAGAAATTATTCTGATAGATTATTATATGAACTATCTATTATTAAAAAGATGGGGTTTTCTAACTATTTCTTAGTTGTTTATGACTTTATTTTATATGCTAAGAAAAATAATATTTTAGTAGGACCAGGTAGGGGTAGTGCTGCTGGTAGTTTAGTAGCTTATTCTTTGGGAATAACGGAAATAGACCCTTTAAAGTATGATTTACTGTTTGAAAGATTTTTAAATCCAGAACGTGTTAGTATGCCTGATATTGATACTGATTTACCTGATATATATAGAGAAAATGTTATTAATTATGTAAAAGAAAAATATGGTGAAAAGAAAGTCGCTGGAATAGTAACTTTTTCTACCATGTCAGCTAAGCAAGTATTAAGAGATATAACAAGGGTATTAAAAGTACCAAATTATAAGATAGATAGATTAAATTCTTTTATACCACCAATGAGTAAAGAAAATTTAGATTATTATTATCAACATAATAGATTATTTAAAAGTGAAATAGATAATGATAAAGATTTAAAAGAAACCTATTTAATAGCTAGTAGATTAGAAGGATTTCCAAGACAAATTGGTACACATGCAGCAGGTATTGTAATGTGTAAGAAAAATCTTGATGAAGTATTACCTCTTACCATGAGTGATGGAATGTATTTAACTAGTTATTCAATGAATTATTTAGAAGAATTAGGACTTTTGAAGATGGACTTTTTAGGTATAAAAAATCTTACTTTGATTATGAATATCTTAAAAGATATAGAAGAAAATCTTCATATAAAAATACCATTTTATGATATACCTCTTAATGATAGCAAATGTTATCAGCTATTTACTAGAGCTTTTACTACAGGTATCTTTCAGTTTGAATCTAGTGGGATGAGAAAATTCTTAAGAGATTTAAAACCTACTAATTTTGAAGATATAGTTGCTGCTATTGCTTTATTTAGACCAGGACCTGCTTCTAATATAAATACTTATATTAGAAGAAAAGAAGGGAAGGAAAAAGTAATTTATTTAGATAGTAGTTTAGAACCAATTTTAAAGAAGACTTATGGCATAATGATTTATCAAGAACAAGTAATGCAAACAGTAAGTTATTATGCTGGTTATACATTGGGAGAAGCTGATATATTAAGAAGAGCTATTAGTAAAAAGAAAAAAGATGTATTAATAGAAGAAGAAGAAAGATTCTTAAGAAAAGCTAAGAATCTTGGAAAAGATGAAAATATATCTAAAGAATTATTTGCTCAAATACTTAAATTTGCTGGTTATGGATTTAATAGAAGTCATGCTGTTGCTTATTCAATGGTAGCTTATAAAATGGCTTATTTAAAAGTACATTATCCTTTATACTTTTATACAAACTTATTAACTAATGTTGTTGGGGTAGAAAGTAAGTTAAATGAATATATAAAAGAAGTTAGAAGTGTTAAAATTAAAGTAGAAAAACCTTTAATAAATCTTAGTACTTCAATGTTTAGAGTAATAGATGGTAAGATACTTTTTCCTTTCTCCACTATTAAAGGAATAGGGGTAAGTGTATGTAAGACGATAGTTAATGCAAGATGTGAAGAATTTACTGATATATTTATAGCTATTAGGTCATTAGTAGTAAAAGGAATAACTAAGAAGCAATTAGAAACACTTATCTTAGCAGATGTTTTTAGAAACTTTAATTACAATAAAAGAACTTTAATAACTAATTTAGATTCATTATATAACTACGGAGAATTAGTAAAAGATTTAGATCCTAGTTTAGTATTAATACCAGATATAGAAATAACTGATGAATATAGTAATTATTTATTATTAGAACAAGAAAAAAAATTATTTGGTTTTTATATAAGTAATCATCCTGCAACTAGTTATAAAACTACTATTAATGCTATCTCTTTAGAAAACTTAGATAAATATTTTGATAAATTAGTACCTACTATAGTATTAGTAGAAAATATTCATGAAATAACAACTAAAAAAGGGGATAAAATGGCTTTTGTAACTTGTAGTGATGAAACAGGAAGTGGAGAATATACTTTCTTTCCTCAAGTATGGAACAATGTAAATATTAAGAAAGGTAGTATATATAAAATAGTAGGAAGAGTCGAAAAAAGATATGATCAAACACAAATAATTGTAAGTGATGTTTTAGAATTGGGTGAATGATAATGAAAGATAAAATTAAATATACTATAATGATTATTTTTCTCTTCTTAATAGATAGATTCTTTAAAATATTAGTAGTTAAATATTTAAAAAATACTATTATCTTAATACCTAATTTCTTAAAATTAACTTATGTTAAAAATATAGGAGCAGCTTTTTCTTTAATGGAGGGGGAAGTAGTTCTTCTAATAGTTATTTCTTTACTAATATTTATTTATCTATATAAAGAATTAATAACTAAGAATAATACTCATCTTACTAATCTTTCCTATATACTAATATTAGGGGGGATTTTAGGAAACTTTTATGATAGATTAGTACTTTCTTATGTAATTGATTATATTAGTGTTATAATAGGCAATTATTACTTTCCAATTTTTAATTTTGCTGATATGCTAATTGTAGTTGGGGTATTATTACTTATCTATAGATTATGGAAGGAGGATAAAGATGAAGTTAGAAATTAAAGATGAACAAGGAAGAATAGATGTTGTTTTAAGTAAGATGTTAGATGAATCTAGAAGTAAGATACAAAGAAAAATAAAAGATGGGAAGATATTAGTTAATAATAAAAAAACTAGTTGTAACTATCAAGTAACTAAAGGGGATATAATTGATATTCTTAAAGAAGAAATAGATTTAAACTTAGAAAAAAAAGAGATACCACTTGATATTGTATTTGAAGATGAAAACTTACTAATCATTAATAAACAAAGTGGTTTAGTTGTTCATCCTGCTCCAGGACACTTAAATGATACATTAGTAAATGCCTTATTAGTAGATTATCCTTTAACTGATGATTTATTAAGACCTGGTATTGTTCATCGTTTAGATAAAGATACTAGTGGTTTAATGTTAGTAGCTAAGAATGAAGATACTAAAGAAAAGTTAAGTTTAATGATTAAGAATAAAGAAGTTAAAAGAACTTATCTTGCTTTAGTAGAAGGAATTATAAAAGAATCTCGGGGTACAATAGATGCTCCTATTGGAAGAGATCCTAAAGATAGACTTAAGATGAAAGTAGTAAGCGGAGGAAAAGATGCTATTACCCATTTTAAAGTTCTTAAAAGGTATCAGAATAAGACTTTGTTAGAGTGTAGACTTGATACAGGTAGAACACATCAAATAAGAGTACATCTTGCTTATATTAATCATCCGGTTGTAAATGATCCTGTTTATGGGATTAGTAAAAAAACAACTAGTTTTGGGCAAATGCTTCATAGTTATAAAATAGAATTAGAAGAACCAATAACTAAAGAACATTTAGAGTTCACTAAAGAACCACCTAAGGAATTTAAAGATTATTTAGAGAAAATACTTTAGAATTTAAAAAAATTCGTGTATAATACTTAATTGTGGAGGATTATGAAGATGGATAATACATTAGAAATAGATGATAATAATATTATAGCAATGAAACTACTTCATTATTTTATAACGGAAAGAAATTATATTCCAATAATATTAAATGGAGTAGATGATGAAATTTGGTTGGAAAATTTAGATGAAGAACAAGAAATAGTAAGAATAGTATTACATCATATACATAATAATGAACAATATAAATTTGATGTTTTTAAAACTAATAGAATAGTAAGAAAGATAAAAGCTAAGACTTTTTCTTTTAAACTTAATACATTAAGTATTTTTTTAAACTTAGGTAATAGTGTTGATCTTAGTAAAGAATTACCTAAGAATGGTGTTGCTACTTATATAACGGATGAAAAAGATGTTAAGAAAGATAAGCTATTATTAGAGGCTTTTCCTGATTTATATAAGAGTATTTCTAAAAATAAAGAGAAAGGAGAATCATTATTTCTTAAAATAACTAAAGAGATTAATGAACATAATAATAAAGATAAAAAACAAATGAGTGAAGTATTTAAAATGAAGAAACCAGTTATAACATATCTTTTACTACTTATAAATATATTATTATTTGTAGTACCAGCTTTACTTGGACAGTCTGATAATGTATTTAGAGATTTTGCTGTATTTGCTCCTTATATTAAACAAGGTGAATACTATAGATTAATAACAGGTACTTTTATTCATGCAAATATTGCTCATTTACTATTTAATATGTATGCGTTATGGATAATAGGTATACAATTAGAAAGCTTTATTGGTAAATGGAAATATCTACTTGTTTATTTATTTAGTGGTTTAACAGCTTCTTTGATGTCTATAACTTTCCATACTACCACCGTAAGTGTTGGAGCAAGTGGAGCTATTTTTGGGTTACTTGGGGCAATGTTATACTTTGGATATCATTATCGCGTTTATTTAGGAACAGTAATAAAAAGTCAAATAGTACCATTAATTCTTTTAAACATTGTATTAGGATTTTTAGTACCAGGAATTGATAATGCTGCTCATATTGGTGGGTTGATCGGTGGTACTTTAATGCTTGTTGGATTAGGAGTTGACTATAAAAGTGCTACTTTTGAAAAAGTAAATGGTATAATAACTACTATTCTTTATTTAGCATTCTTAATTTATATGGGAATATTTTATGTGCATTAAAAAGGAGAAAAAATATGAAAAATGAAAAAATAACTGAAAGAGATAAAGATTTTGCTAAGTGGTATACTGATGTTGTAAAAGCAGCTCGTCTTGCTACTTATTCAAGTGTTAAAGGATGTATTATCTTTGAACCTAATGGTTATGCACTATGGGAAGAAATACAAAAAACTTTAGATAAGATGTTTAAAGAAACAGGTCATCAAAATGTTTATATGCCTTTATTAATACCTAAGTCTTTACTAGAAAAAGAAGGGGAACTAGTAGAGGGATTTGCCCCTGAAGTAGCATGGGTTAGTAAAGGTGGAGAGAAAGAATTAGAAGAGCCATTATGTATCAGACCAACTAGTGAAACATTATTTAGTGATTACTATCATGAAGTAGTTAAAAGTTATCGTGATCTTCCCCTTAAATACAATCAATGGTGTAGTGTTTTACGTTGGGAAAAAGAAACTCGTCCTTTCTTAAGAAGTCGTGAATTTTTATGGCAGGAAGGACATACTGTTCATGAAACTAGTAAAGAAGCAGAAGAAGAAACAAAAAGAATGCTTGGAATTTATGAAAAGCTATTTAAAGATTATTTAGCAATTCCTGTTATTACAGGAAGAAAGACAGAAAAAGAAAAGTTTGCTGGAGCTGAGTATACTTTAACAGTAGAAGCTTTAATGTATAATGGCGTAGCACTTCAGTCTGGAACAAGTCATTATTTTGGTGATAAATTTGCTAAGGCTTATGGTATTACTTTTAAAGATAGAAATAATAAAGATAGTTATTGCTATCAAACATCTTGGGGAGTTACTACTAGAATGATTGGAGCTTTAATTATGGTACATAGTGATGACTTTGGTTTGGTATTACCTCCAAAGATAGCACCTATTAAAGTAGCAATTATTAAAATAGGTGATAGTGATAAAGTTAATAATAAAATAGATGAAATAGTAGCTAATCTAAAGGAAGAAGGCATAACTTATATAGTAGATGATTCAGAAAAGAGTCCCGGCTTTAAGTTTGCCGAAGCAGAAGTTAAAGGTATACCAGTTAGAATTGAAGTAGGAGAAAGAGATTTAAATAATGATAAATTAGTTTTAGCAAGAAGGGATACTAGAGAAAAAATTACTTATGATGCAAATATTAATATAGTAGAATGTGTTAGTAATTTATTAGATACTATACAAAAAAATATGTATGATAAAGCTTTAGAAAGAAGAGAAAAATTAACTTTTGAAGCACATAATTTAGATGATGTTAAAAAAATAATGGATACTCAACCAGGATTTGTTAAAGCAATGTGGTGTGGCGATGAAGCATGTGAATTAAAAATGAAAGAGATAAAAGGAACTAAGTCACGCTGTATTTTAGAAAATGAAAAGAAAATAGATGATAAATGTGTAGTATGTGGAAAAGATGCTAAACATTTAGTTGTTTGGGGTATTCAGTACTAAACTGGAGGTATTATGGGATATATTGTTAAAAATACAACACAAGATAATGATAGTAATAATTTAGAAATAGGTAATAATATTTATATACCAAAAACAAAAGAAGAAGGAACTATTGTTTTAAAAATAGGTAGTCTTTATCAAGTTAGAACAAAAGATGGTAAAGTTAAATCATATTTAGCTGATGAATTAAAACTATGTAAATAGTTTTTTTCTTTTTGTTTGTTCAATTCATCCTTTTATGTTATACTTTATTTGTTAGAGTAAGTTAATTAGGAGGATAAAAATGAGAGATGTAAAATTATTAACTAATAATGGTGTAAATGTTGCTAAAAGTTTAGAATTATTTGGAGATATGGCAACCTATGATAGTACTTTAAGTGATTTTTTAGCAGATATTGATGAAAAAGAAAACAAAATTAAGATTTATAAAGAAAGTGGAGATATGGCTAATTATGCTATATATGTTCATGGCTTAAAAAGTGATGCTAAATATTTTGGTTTTGATGCTCTTGCTAATTATGCTTTTCAGCATGAAATGGCAAGTAAAGAAAATAATCTTTACTTTGTAACTGAGCATTTTAATGAATTAATATTAGAACTTGATAGAATTGTTCATTTAGTAAAACAGTATTTAGGTTTAGAAAGTGCAGGAGTTCAAACTACTATTGTAACTCCTAAAAAAGATAGAGCTTTAATAGTAGTAGATGATTCTGCTGTTATTAAAAACTTTGTTTTAAAGATATTTGATCAACAATTTGAAGTTTTAATGGCTGGTGATGGAGAAGAAGCATTAAAAATGGTTACTAATCAAGATGGACCAAAAATAGTAGGAATGCTTTTAGATCTTAATATGCCTAATGTTGATGGTTTTCAAGTATTAGAATACTTTAAAAATAATAATTTATTTGATTCTATTCCTGTTTCTATAATTACAGGCGTTGGTGATGATACCTTAGTAGCAAAAGCTTTTGAATTTCCAATAGTTGATATCATTAGAAAACCATTTAATGAAAGAGATATAAAACTAGTAGTTGAAAAAACTATACAATATGCACATTAAATATTGGAAAAGTCTAATTCTTTTCCTTTTTTGTGTATTATGTTTCAATCACTTGTTAAATAATCAATTATTTGATAAAATCTTTATAGAAAATGTAGGTGTAAGATATGTACTTAAAAGAAATAGTTGTAAATGGATTTAAGTCATTTGCAGATAAAATAGATATAGTATTAAATGATGAAACAACATGTATTGTTGGACCAAACGGTAGTGGAAAGAGTAATATTGTAGATGCAGTTCGTTGGGTTTTGGGAGAACAATCAGTTAAAACCTTAAGAGGTGATGGAACGATGAGTGATGTCATCTTTGTAGGTAGTGCTTCAAGAAAAATGAAAAATGTAGCATCTGTAGAACTTGTCTTTGATAATAATGACCATTACCTAACCATCCCCTATACAGAAGTATCAATTAAAAGACGCGTCTTTAGAAGTGGTGAGAATGAATATTTTTTAAATAATCAAAAGTGTCGTTTAAAAGATATCTTAAACTTATTCTTAGATAGTGGTATTGGAAAAGAGTCATTTAATATAATTGGTCAAGGTGAAGTTCAAAAAATATTAAGTGAAAGTAAAGATGAAAGACGTCTTATCTTTGAAGAAGCTGCTAGTATTTTAAAATACAAAAAAAGAAAAGAAGAAGCCTTAAGAAAACTAGACCGTACACATGAAGCTTTAGATAGAGTACAAGATATAATTAATGAACTAGAACTACAAGTGACACCCCTTAAAAGACAAAGTGAAGAAGCTAAGAAATATTTAGAATACAAGAAAAAATTAGAATCACTTGAAATAGCACTCCTTGCTTATGATATATATCATTTAACAGAAGAAGAAAAGTTAAAGACTACTGAGAAGAAAAAACTAGATGAAGAAATAGTAGTTGCTTTAAAAGAAGAAAATATAAGAGATAGTAAAATATTAAAATATAAACAAGAAGAAGATGAACTACAAAAAGAGATAACATTTGTTCAAAATGAATTATTAAAAACAGCTGAAGAAGTAGTACGACAAGAAAGTACTTTGGAATTATTTAAATTAGAACGCCGTAAGAAAGAAGAAGGAACAACTGATGAAGAATTACGTATTCTTTTAATAGAACAATCTAAAGATAAAAAAGAATTATCTTTACTTGAAAATGAAATAGAAGAATTAAGGGAAACACTTAAAACAAAGGAAGAAGAAGTAAATACTAAAAGACGAGAATTAGATTCTACTAAAATGTCGAAGAAAAATTATTTAAGTGAATATAGTAAAATAGATCAAGATCAATTAAGCTATAAACATAAAATAGATTTCTTAGTAAGTGAAGAAGAAAGAAGTTCTAATTTACCAGAAGTAGTTCGTTATCTTTTAAAAAACGAATCCTTAAAAGGTATTTATAATACCATTGGTAATGTAGTTACAATTGATGATATTTATGCTAAAGCCTTAGATATAGCTATATCAGCTAGTAAAAACTTTGTTTTAGTAAAAGATGATATTTGTGCTAAAGAAGCAATTAGTAATATTAAAAAAGAAAAGAAAGGAAGAGCGACATTCTTCCCCTTAAATATTATTAAAGCAAGGAATATTCCTCAAGATATTAAGAACAACCTAGAAAAATTAGATGGTTATTGTGGGGTATTAGCTGATAAAATTAAAACGGAAGATATGTATAAGAATGTAATTTACAATCAGTTTGGGCTTGTATTATTAGCAAAAGATATGGATAGTGCTTTAAATATTGCTAAACATACTATGAATAAATATAAAATAATTACTTTAGATGGTGATGTAATTAATGCCGGTGGTTCTATGAGCGGGGGAACTTTCTATAAAGGAAGAAGTTCAGTTATGATAAAACAAGAAATAGAATCATTAAGAAGAACTTATCAAGCATTTATTAAGTCAAGACAGAAAGTTTTACTAGATATTAAAGAAACAGAAGAAAAGATTACTACTATAGAAGATACCTATTATAAACTAGATAAAGAACTAGAAAATATTAAAATTACTATTACGGAAAAAGATAAAAGATATAAAGAATTAAAAGAAAGTTTAATGAGAAAAAATGAATCTATTAAAAGATTAGAAGCATCAACTACTAGTTTTGATATAAAAGAAAAAGAACTTATTGAAGAGTTTTATAAGAAGAGTACTTATAAAGAAAAACTAGAGAAGAAGAAAATATATTTAGATGATAAATTGAAAACATTAAAAAGTAATTTAACTAGTTTTGAAGATGAAATAACTTATGAGAATAGAATCTTAAAGAAAAAACAAGATGTTATTAAAAACTTAGAAATAGAATTATCTAGAATTGATGTTAAACTTAATAGTTATTTACAAACTTTAGCAGAAGAATATACTATTACTTATGAAAAGGCAAGGAAAGAGTATCAATTAACAGAAGAAGTAGAAGAGTCTAGAAAGTTAGTTAATCAATATAAAATGATTATTAAAGACTTGGGTATGGTTAATTTACAAGCAATAGAAGAATATGATAGAGTTAAAACAAGATATGAGTTTTTACTACATCAAAAAGAAGATTTAGAGAAAGCTGAAACTACTTTACTTGAAATAATGGATGAATTAGATCAATTAATGAAAGATGAGTTTTTAAAAACTTTTAATGAAATAAAAGAGAAATTTAAAGTGGTATTTTCTAAAATGTTTCATGGTGGAAGTGCTGATTTAAAATTAACTAATCCGGAGGATTTATTAACGACTGGTATTGAGATAATAGCATCTCCTCCAGGTAAGAAATTATCAACTATTCAGTTATTATCAGGTGGGGAGAAGACTTTAACAGCTATTAGTTTATTATTTGCTATATTAAATATTAGAAAATTACCATTCTGTATATTTGATGAAGTAGAAGCAGCCTTAGATGAAGCAAATGTCTCTCAGTTTGGTAAGTATTTAGAACACTATAAAAACAAAACTCAGTTTTTAATAATTACCCATAAGAAGAAAACTATGGAATATGCTGATACCTTGTATGGCATTACAATGCAAGAATCTGGTGTTTCTAAACTTGTTAGAGTAGAAATGGAGAATAAAGAGGAGATATTATAGAATGGGGAGAATTGAAAAAAATAAAGAAAAGCAATTAGAAATAATTAAAGATGAAGAAAAAGAACATCAAGCAAAAATTATTAAAAGAATTGTTTTACTAATTATACTAATTTTAGTAGTTTCTTTTTTCTTCATTTTATATGTTACTGAAATAGCTACTACCAAAATGGTAGTGAGGGAAGAAAGAGTTCAAAGTAGTAAAGTAACTAAGCTTTTCCATGGCTATAAGATAGTTAATTTTTCTGATTTACATGATGTATCAAAAGAAATGGTTAGGGAAACTGTTAAGTTAATTAATAGAAGTAAGCCAGATTTATTACTTTTTACAGGAGATTTGTTAGATGGGAAAGATATTGATGCAACAGAAAAAGAAGAATTAGTAAGGGAATTAAAAAAATTATCAGCTAATAGTTTGAAATATGCTGTTTTAGGAGAAAATGATACTGAACAAGCAAGCGCTATTTTAAAAGAAGTAGGTTTTAATATTTTAGAGAACAGTTATGATTTAATATATCAAGGTGATGATAGTATTCTTTTAATGGGGTTAAATAGTGATAAAGAAAACTTAGATAGTTTACTTGCTTATTATAATACTGAAACAAAAAATGATAATATTTATTCTATTTTAATGATGCATAAACCAGATTCTATCGATGATGTTTTAGCAAGGCATAGTGTTGATATAGCATTTGCAGGGCATTCTCATTTAGGAGAAGTAAGACTACCTTTAATTGGAACAATTATTACAAGAGAGGGTGCTAAAAAGTATAAAGATGGTTATTATGATATAAATAATACTAAATTCTTTATTAGTAGTGGGGTAGGAATAAATGTTTATGATTTTAGATTCTTTGATAGACCATCTATTGATTTAATTAGACTTAATAGTAATTAAAACTATAAAGAAGAGAAAATGGAGATGAAGGTAAATGGCTAATGTCAGTGTAACAGGAGTTAATGAATATAGTGCTGAACTTAAAGACATTGCTAATAAATTAAAAGATGCTTTAAGTCAAATAGAAGCTGATATAAATGAATTAGAAACAGCAGTTGCAACTTTGGAAAGTTATAATGGACAAGATGCTTCAACTGTTTTGACAGAAACAATAAAAAATAATAATTTACTAGCTAGTGTAGGAGGTATTGTTGGTTGGGCTAAAGATACGGTTCGGGTTTATAAATATGTTTGGGATATTAATGTAAGTAATGGCGATATGACTAAGTCTTTAGCAGTAGTAAAAGATGCCATCAGCAATGCTGAAGCATTAGAATTATCAGGTGATGATTTAGCAAATTTTGCTGTTATGTTGAATAGTTTTATTGCTTTAATAGAAAAGGAAATTTTGATTCCAAATTCTTATGACCGGAAAAGTTATAGTGAGTATAATAATCTTGCTGATTTATTTTCTACTATTAAAGATAATCCTACTTATAAGGAATATAAAGATACTTACAAATATTCTAAAGAGTTAAAAAAGAAAGATTTATTATATAACAAATATCGTACTAAAGAAGGAAAAGATGATTATGTAGATTTCTTGCTTGATGAAATGGGAAATCATCGTATGACGACTGATAGTAGAAATACCAAATATGGAATATGGTATAATAGTAAATATGGGATGATGAGTAAGAACGATGCTTTTTGTGCAGCAGGAGTTTCTTATACTTTGGAACATACTGCTACTACAGGAATATTGAATCCTTATATAAATGTTGGTGCCGGTGCATCTGATGCTAAATCTAAAGCCAGTCAAGGAATAGGAACTTGGCATGATGCTAATGATGCAGCTTATCAACCTAAACGAGGTGATATTTTCTATAAGGGTGGAGATCACACGGGTATTGTTCTAGATAGTGATGATAAGTATATTTATACAATTGAAGCAAACACTTCTTCTGATGAAGGTGTTTCAGGTTCTGTTAATACAAGAATAAGGGAACGTAGCGGTAGTGCTCCTTATATAACTTCAGGAGGTTTTTATTCACCACCAGTAGAATTTAGTAATGCTAATGATTCTAGTATTAAGCTTGATAATGATTATATAAATAAAAAATTAGGTATTCAAAATGGTGGTAATGAGTAATAGGGAGGATAAAGATGGTAACAGTAGAACAAATTGAAGAAGAAATAGAAAAGATAAAAAACGCTACTGATAAGTTGCGAGAGAGTGTTGAAAATTTTAATAGTGTATATGCTTCTGTTCATGATGTTGTAGATGGCTTAAGAATTGTTGCAAATACTAATGGTGGACATCGAAAAGCAGATAAAATTGCTACTTTAGCAGATTTCGGTATTAGTACTAAGAAAATGGATAATATTGTAAGAACAGCAGAAGATGTTAAGGTAGTATATACTAAAAGAGAAGTAACTTTAAGCTAAAAAATAAAAAAGTTGAAAAAATAAGTAAAAAAGACTTGCAAAAGTCTAAAGTTTATTATATATTAATAGTGTTGTATGTCTCAGTAGCTCAGCTGGATAGAGCATCGCCCTTCTAAGGCGAGTGTCATGGGTTCGAATCCCCTCTGGGACACCATTATTGATAATTAACTAGAATGATATTTCTAGTTTTTTTGTTTATTAATAGTATGAGAAAGGCTGAAGATATGTTATACTTAGCTTGATTAATGAGGTGAATTTGATGAATAATAAGGAAATATTAAATAAAATTAAAAACTTATCTACTAATGAACAAAGAAATTTATCTTATGAAGAATTGGTAAATATTATTAATAAGCTTACACCTGATGAAATAATTGAATTAAGTAATATTATTGGGTATCCTGTGTTTACAAGACTTTGTATGGGAGTACTTAAACATAAATTCGTTTTATTACAAGATGGTGCAGCAGCAGTAATAGTAAACGAACAAGGACAAATATTACTACAAAGTAGGGCAGATAGAGATAAGTGGGGATTACCTGGTGGATGCCAGGAATTAGGTGAAAGATTCCAAGACACCATTATTAGAGAGGTAAAGGAAGAAACTAATCTTGACGTAAATGAATCTGATTTAGAATTAATAGATATAGTTTCAGGAGCAAGCAGAAGAAATGAATATCCAAATGGAGATGTTGTTATAAATAATACAGCTTTATATTGTATTAGAAACTATTCTGGAAACCTGAAATGGGATAGTGAATCTAAAGAAATGAAATTCTTTGATTTAGATAATTTACCAAAAAATCAGAACGATCCAGATTTAATTGAAATCTATAAAAAATCTATTAGTAAATTAAAAAGATAATATCATTTATTAAAAAACCATTTTCTTAACGAAAATGGTTTTTGCTATGAAAAATATTAATTGTTCTTTCTATTATTAAATAAAGTTAAAATTTTTTTCTTTATGCTAGTTTTCTTTGCTTTTTGGGATTGTGGATTAATTTCTTTTCTGATTCCATCATAATCAATCTTTACAGTATTAACATCAAAATATTTACGGAATAGATTTTCTTCTTGTGCATTAATTTTAAGTATTTCTTCATTAGAAAATACCTGTAAAGCTTCATGCCATTCATATCCTAACTTGGTAAATGTTTTATTTTTCATAAGATTTATTATTCTTTCTAGCTCATCACTAGTAATATGTCTTAAAGATATATCATCACTAATAATATTTTCCTTTTGTTCATCAGTTGCATTTAAAATAGTATCTTGTCCAAAATAAGCTATAGAACGTTTAGTTAGTAATTCTTTTCTTATACCTGATTTAAAACAAGCAACATTTGGATCTTTATTTAAAATACTACAAAAGTCAGTAATACTTTCTTCATCAGTTACATTTATATTATCATCCAAACTATAATAAAAATTTTCAAATAAAGGACTTTGTTTTTCAAGTAAATCAAAATATAATTCTTCATTAAACTTTGATGATATTCTTTTATCTAATGCAAATAAACCTAATTCATATCTTTTATTACCAAAGAAATAACCTCTATTCAAAAGTTTATTTAAAAGCTCAATGTTATCATTATAAAGTGCTGCATAATATAGCATTAAAGTGCAAAAGATCCTCTCTGTTTCCTCTTCACTACTAGTTTGTAGGATTAAAATACATTTTTCGGAATTACTTATTTTAATTTTATCTCCAATGCATAAATCCTTTATTACTTCTATCATTTTGGCGTCAGTTTTCTTTTCCTTGTTTCCTTCTAGTTTCATTCTGTTTTGTATTATTCTAGACTTTATGTCATTTAATAGAGTCTTTGAATATATGTCTTTGTAGTCAATACTTACCATTTTTTCACCTCTGTTTTTTTATTATATACTAAATAATGTAATTTGCAAAGAAATATCATTTATCTTTGGCAATAGAAATTAATATTCCAATACTAATCATACTTATTAATAAACTACTACCGCCATAAGAAAGAAAGGGTAAAGTGACTCCAGTAATAGGTATTAGACCTACAACTACAGCTAGATTCATCGAAGCTTGAAATAACATTTGAAAAGATATTCCAAAAGATAAGTACTTAGCAAAAGAATTTTTAGTATTTAAAGAAATTTTTAAAGAAAAATAAAATAGTAGAAAGAATAAAGTACAAACAATAATTGCACCAGTAACACCAAATTCTTCACAAATAATAGAAAAAATAAAGTCAGTTTGTGGTTCTGGTAGATAAAAATGTTTTTGTCTAGAACTTAGGAAACCCTGTCCAAGTAATCCTCCAGGACCAATGGCATACATTGATTGAATCATTTGAAAACCAGTTCCTAGAGGATCTTTCCAAGGATTAATAAATGATGTAATTCTATTCATTCTATAAGGTGCAATAACAATTAAAAGACAAGTACCAATAATTCCTAAAATGAATGCTCCATAGAAAAATTTCATATTAAGACCAGCAATAAATAAAAGAGCAATAATACTAACCATAAGTACAAGACCAGTACCAAGATCTGGTTGTAACATAATAAGAGCAAAAGCAAGAAAAGTAACATTAAGAATTGGTAAAATTCCTTTTTTTAAATCTTTTAGGTATTTATCAGACTTACTTAAGTATTTACTGGTAAAAATAATTAGTCCAAGTTTAGCAGCTTCACTAGGTTGTATTCCAAAAGGACCAATTCCAAACCAACTTCTACTACCATTTCTAACACTACCAATAAAAGGAATTAAAACTAAAATTAATAATAAAAAGCAAATACCTAAAATGATATTTGCCTTTTTATAATAGATTCTATAATCTATTTTTGCGATAAGGAACATTAGTATAAAACCTGCTACTGTAAATAATGATTGTTGTTTCACATAATGAAAGCTATCATGAAACTTGTATTCTGCCCATATACTACTAGCAGAATAAATCATTAAGAGTCCAAATAATAATAAGAATATTACGGTGATTAATAAAGGCAAATCATACCGTTTTTTCAAAAGAAATATCTCCTTTCTTTTATAACCAAACTCCAAATAAAATACCTAACATAGCAAGAACAAGACCAAATGTACAGAATAGCTTAACTATATCCGTCTCACTCCAACCAAGTTTTTCAAAATGATGATGAAGTGGTGTCATTAAGAATAATTTATGATGAAATAATCTTAACCAAATAACTTGTAAAATAACTGATAATGTTTCAATTACAAATACTAAAGCTACAACTAGTAAAGTTAATTCTCGATGGGTTAAAATAGCAACTGCTCCCATAACACCACCTAAGGCCAAACTTCCAGTATCTCCCATAAATATCTTAGCAGGATGGGTATTGTAAACTAAAAATCCAATAAGTGAACCAACTAATACCAAACAAAATATACCAATATCTTCAAAACCAACCATAAATGAGATTAGAGCAAATGCTATAAATGCAATAGCTGATAAACTACCAGCTAGGCCGTCTAATCCATCTGTTAGATTAACAGCATTACTAGAACCAATTAAAATCAAAAGAATAAATAGACCATAAAGCCATCTCATTTCAATATCAATATGAAGTGTCCCAACAACCCATGATGTTTGTCCACCATTTTTCATATATATATAGAAAAATATAGTAGAAATAATTATCTGTCCAAATAGTTTTTGATAGGTTGTTAATCCTTCATTATTATGTTTTCTAAGTGATAAAAAGTCATCTAAGAATCCAATAATAGCAAAACCACAAAACACTAATAAGACAATAGCTAAGTTATCTGTATAAGCTACCTTTTTAAAAAGTAATAAAGCTAGCATAATCAAAATTGTTGGTAAAATAAAAATAATTCCACCCATCGTTGGAGTACCAGCTTTTTTTCTATGATTTTCTCCAACATAAACACTAATTGTTTGGCCTACATGTAGTTTTTTTAAGATAGGTACCAAAATGAGACCTAAACCAACACTAAACAAGAAGCCAATCATGACAGCAAAGACTGCCTTTGTTAATAATAACACTTTTTTATCACTCTCCCGTTTCTTCTTTTGTATTATAACATACTAAATATATTCTTTTAACCTTTTTTTCTAAATTTAATTATTTCTTGACATAGTACTTTTCATTTAAGTATATTCTATAAAGTAAAAAAATTTCCATTTACTAGAAAATAAATTATTAACAGTATTGTTTATATGATAGTTCTAAAAGAAGAAAAACTATCCCACTTTAGTGCTGAAGTGCTGATTGACAATATTAATATAATTTAGTATAATATGCAACGTTTCATGTCGATAAGAAGTAAAAGTACAAAAAGAGAAGATACTACTAATATTAATTATTTAAATTTAAGTTGCTTTTTATTATTTGAAAGCAACTTAAATTATGTAATGAAGAGGAGTTGATTTGGTGATAGATGAATATACATTAAAAAAAATATGTGATAAATATGATATTTCAAGTGAAAACATTATTAATAAAAATAATAATATACTTACTCATGGAGAGTATTTAGAAATTGATAAAACATTAAACTACTTAATAAATGAATTAAAAGTAAGTAAGAAAAATATAGAAAAGTGTCCAAGTATTCTTTATAGAAATGTTGATGCTATAAAGAAAAATATTGATTACTTAAAACAACAAAATGTATCTTTTTCTTCTATAGAATCTTGTTTACATGTATTATCAGCAGAACCAATCGATTTAAAAGAAACTTATGAATATATAGAAAAAAATTATGGAATAGAAGGAATAAATAAAAATACATCTATTTTATCTTGTAATAAGGATTTAATAATTGAAGTTGAAAAATTAGAATTAGATAAAGAATGGAATTTAGCTATAGCTGTA
>RKAV01000063.1 GCA_014846175.1 bacterium
GATTTAGCATATGAAATAGTAGTTAAAAATACTAATGATTTTCTAGATTTAATAGATGAAATAGAAGTTATAATAGATACAAAAGGTATACCATTTTCACCAAGAGTTAAAAGTGATGATGGAAAAAGTTACTTAGATTGTCCAAGAGTAGTAACAGATTTAGTATATGATAAAGCAAAAGAATGGTATGGTGATCCACTCCCACACAATATAGAAGAAAGAATATCTACAGAGTTATATGGAGATGCTGTATATAAATATACATTAGACAATATAAAGAAAGAAAATAATCCCATAATTTTAACTGGTGACTTTAATATGACAATTAATAATCTACTTTTTAAAGAATTTATTAATGAGTTAGAGAAAATAGGCATTAAAAGAGTAAATGTCTTAGAAAAGACTTATAAAACACATAGTAAAAATAATGCCATAGACCATATTTTTGTAAGTAAGAAAATGAATATTTTAAAGTATAAAGTTATAAAGGATGATAAATATAAAGACTTTAGTGACCACTATCCAATTATTGTCTTTTTAAATAGAGTAAACTAAACTATATCTGGGTATACTAAAATTGACTTTTAGCAAGGAAAATACTATACTTTTAAGTAGAAATGAGGAAATAATTATGAAGTTAAAAGAATTAAATATAGATAAATTTGATGAGTTTGTGAGAAATAATAAATATAAGAGTCATTTTTTACAATCAGCCGCTTGGGGTGAGTTATCAAAAGAAAAAAGGAACCTTACACCATATTATTTAGGATTAGTTGATGAAAAAGGTAATATTTTGGCAGCTACTCTACTTTTACAGAAACATCTACCCCTTAATTTATGTTATTTTTATGCCCCTCGTGGTTTTGTTATTGATTTTAATGACTTTGACTTACTTAAAAGTTTTACTAAAGAATTAGTTTTATTTGCTAAAAAGAGAAAAGCTATTTATATTAAATTGGATCCTGATATAGTATGGCAAAGAACTAAATATGATGGTGAAGTTATTTTAGAAGAAGCTAAAGATAAAAAGATAATGAATAGTTTACTAAAACTAGGATATCACCATTTAGGATTCACTAAGAATTTTGAAACTAGACAACCTCGTTATACTTTCAGAATAGATTTAAAGCAAGACTTAGAAGAAATTGAAAGGCACTTTTCTAAGACTACAATACAAAGAATTAATAAATCTTTAAAATTAGCTACGGAAGTAGAAATTGGTAGTGAAAAAGACTTAGGAGAATTTTATCAGTTAATGATGTTAACAGAGGATAGAAAAGATTTTATTTCATACCCTTTTGAGTATTATGAAACTCTTTATCGTTTATTTAAGAAAACTGATGATGTATTTTTATTCTTAGGTAAAGTTAATCTTGAAAAAATTATAAGCATTTTAGAAAATGACTTAGCTGATGTTGAAGAAGAATATGATAAAGAGAAGGAAAAAACATCTAAGAGTGCTAAGAATAAGCAGAAAGAATTATTAAGAAGAAAAGATAAATTAACGGAAGACTTAGAAAAGTATAAAAAGATAGAAAAAGAGCATGGTAAAGTAATGACATTATCTGCTCACATGATTGTAACTTATGGTAATAAAGCATGGGTATTATATGCTGGTAACCATAACTTATTGACAGAAACCTATACCAATTATCATACTTATTATGAACACTTAAAGTTCTGTAAAGAAAGAGAAATTGAAATATATGATCAGTTTGGAACAATAGGTGATTTATCTAAGGATAATCCAAGACTTGGTCTACATGAATTTAAGAAAAAGTTTGGTGGAGACTATATTGAATTTATGGGTGAATTTGATTATGTCTTAAAGCCTCTTTACTACTTTGCTTTTACTAAACTTGTACCAATCTATCGAAATTATATTAAGAAAAGAAAGAAGAAGGAGTTAAAAGATGAAGTTAGAAACATTAACAATTAAAGAATTTACTAATTGGGCTATAAAAAATGATGAGATAACCTTTCATCAAACTAAAGAATGGGCTGACTTAAAGAAAAGAAATGGTTGGAAGGCTTATTATGTAGGGTTAAAAGATAAAAAAGAGATTAAAGCAGCTAGTTTAATTTTAGCTAAAGAAATACCAGTCATTAAAAAGAAAATGTTCTATGCTCCTCGAGGTTTTTTAATTGACTATCATGATTTAGAACTACTTACTACCTTTACTAGGGAAATAAAGAAATGGGCTAAAGAGAAAAAAGGAATATTCATTAAAATAGATCCTTATGTTATGTATAAAGAACATGATTTAAATGGTGACTTAGTTAAAGATGGTATTGATAATAGTGATACTGTTGATAATTTAAAGTCTCTTGGCTATCATCATTTTGGTTTTAATCTCATGCAAGATACCTTACAACCTAGATGGATGCATACTATAACTGTTAAGAATCGTTCTTTAGATGATGTTATGAAAGATATGGAGTCTAAGACTAGACAGATTTTAAGAAAAAATGAAAGACTTGGTGTAAAGTCAAGAGAAATAACTAGAGATGAGATTAAAATATTTAAAGATATTATGCAACATACTGGGGAAAGAAGAGATTTCATTGATAGACCACTTTCTTATTATGAAAATATGTGGGATACTCTTCATGATAGTGGTATTTTAAAGATTTTAGTAGCAGAGATTGATTTTGATGAAGAAATTAAAAATACTAAGGATGAGATTAAGAAGTTAGAAACTGCTATTAAAGAACGTGAAGAAAAGTTTAATAATAAAGATATGCCGATGAATGAAAAGAAATATAATGCTAATCAAAATAAGGACAAAGAAGAAATTGAAAGACTTAAGAAAAATATAGAAAAGTCTAAATCAATGAAAAAAGAATATGGTGCTAAACCTATTCTTGGTGGTATTCTTTTCCTAATCTATGGTAATGAAGTTTTATCATTATTTGGTGGTAGTAAAAAGGAATTAATGTCCTTCCAATCTGCTTACACTCTTCATTTTGAAGGTATTAAATATGCTGTAGAACATGGTTATGATACTTATAATTTCTATGGTATCACTGGTGACTTTAGTAAAGATAATCCTCTTCTTGGACTATATCTATTTAAGAAAAGCTTTGGTGGACAAGTTGTAGAGTTAATTGGTGAATTTGATCTTATCATTAGTAAGTTTTGGTATAATACTTATAACATTAGTTTTAATCTATATCATAAATTAAAGAAGTTAAAAAATCATAAATAAAAATCCCTGTACAAAACAGAGATTTTTTCTATTTATGTTTTCTAAGTGTCATAACTTTTTGATAAGCTTGATCATAAACATCTAATTGACTTTTATATGTAGTATTCTCATCAAGTAATTGATTAAGTTGGTGTTCTACATTCTGATTTTTTAACTTTTCCTCAGCTAACTCTAATTCTAACCGATTTACTCTAGCATTAAGTTCATTATTTTTTGCTTTCAATGTTGAATTTTTTAATGAAGTACTATCACATAAAATATCATTACAGTTAGATATTAGAGTTGAGATAATCCCAGGAATATCATTAGTTGTTCCACATATTTGATTTATAGTATTCTCATCAAGTACTGTTCCACTCTTGATACTATCTGATAACAATCTTAAAATATTCAAATTAATATTTTGGTCTTCTCTAACTGTTTTAAATTTATTAATAGTAAAAGCATAATCTCTAGCAACTGCAGGAGTAGCAGAATACTTTTGAGATATATTTATTATATTATTAAGTATATATTCCTTTTCCGAAAGAGGAAAAAAAGCATTAACTTTATAATCACGATATGGATTATTAATATTAAGTAAATGTGGGTAAGTTATTTCTTGCTTCCTAGCTACTCTATTCATAAATTCATCAAATTTTTCTTTATCATCATATAACCTAGATGTTGCTGGAGTATATACATTACCATTATTTATTAAGCCTAAAACTAAGTAATTATTTCTTTTTTTTCTAATAATATAATAATCACATGGATCTGGTATATTTATAGCTTGATATGTTTTTTCATTATCATATTTTATAACACAATATATATCATCGCTTCTAATAGATAAATTATCTTTAAAAACAGCTAGTTTTTGATTGATGGAATCAGAAAACATAAAATCAGTACTAATATCATTATTAATAAGTAAATTTTTAAATATATATGGTTTTGCTAATACATATTTTAATTTATCATAGTTAGATAAATCTTTATTAAACTTATTAGTCATATTTAAATAAGAAATATTAAAACCTAATAAATGAGCAATGTTAGCCTCAAAAATTCTAATATTTAATATATCACCATTAGCAAGATAAAAGTTTATTCTATTATTCTTTATATCTAATTTTTCAAACCAATTTACACAATTGTTAGCTTTTGCAACAATTTCATTATATTTAGCAATATCAACGCTCATAATCTTCCCCCTACAAATATTGCATATTATACTATAAAATTCATAATTTGTAAATAAGAACTAAAGCATATTTTTCTTTTTAAGAATAATAGCAATTATAATTGATAATAAGAAAGATATACCTAAAAGGAAGAAAAATGAATATGGATTATGAGAAAACTTTCCAAAGCTTACATTCATTCCCATAAAGGAAGCTATCATGGTAGGTATTGATATTACAATTGTAATACCTGCTAAGAATTTCATGATACCATTTAAATTATTTGAAATAACGGTAGCTACTGTATCTGTAGTACTACTTAGTATTCCTCTATATAAATCAGCCATATTACTAGCTTGACTATTTTCAATAATAGCATCATCTAATAAGTCTTCATCCTCTAAATACATTTCAATTACATTACCTTTTTTAATCTTATCAAGGACTACTCCATTACTTTGTAAAGCGGTAATTATATAAGTTAAACTATTTTCTAAAGCTAGTAAGTTTACTAATTCTTCATTTTTAGTAGCTGTTAAAATTTTTCTTTCAGCTTCTTCTATTTTTTTATCAATATCTCGTAATATTTTTAAATATAAAACTGCTAAACGATAAATTATTTGAATAACGAATCTACTTTTCTTATAAGTATAAAATTCTTTAACTTTACCACTAGAAAATTCTTCTAAAAAATCATACTTTTGTAGTGATACTGTCACAATATAATCATTTCTTACTATTAAGATAGCTAAAGGTAATGTTTTAATCTCATGTAAACCATTACTAATATCTTTAACTGGTACATCTAAAAGAAGCATCTTTGTTCCTTCTTCTTCATCAATTCTAGGTTTTTCATCATCATCTAAAATACTTACTAAAAAATCTTTTTTAATTCCAAGAGAAGATGATACTTTTTCTATCTCTTCTTCATTAGGATTTTCTAAATGAACCCAACAACCTATTTCAAAATCATTTAGTCTTCTAAACTCACTAGTATTTAAATCAGTATTATAAATCTTTAACATATTTCCACCTCTTTTTCTACTACATCATACGTTTTTAAATAATATTTGTCAAGCAAAAAGAAGTTACTCTAATACCTTAACTTCTCTTTCCATATTCTTTTCAAAAACTGTCATCTTTTCTTTACTATCTAAAATGACTAGAGCTAATGAATCTATATCATTATAATGGTTATTTCTTAATCTTGTTAATAACCATTCTTCATCTTTACCTATTTCCTTTAAATTATTAATCATTATTTTACCATCTATAATAGCATTGCAACATAATCCTTCATAAGATGTTTTTAATTTTAGATCTTTACGTTTAACTGGTTGAGCATTACTTTTAGGCAGAAAACTGACTTGACCATTTGCTTCCATAATGGCATATTCTATTTCACTTAAATTAAAATAGCCTTGAATTCTAGCTTCTTGTAAGAAATCATTTAAATCAAGTTTACTCTTTTTCAAAGAATTATAATTAAGTTTCCCATCTTCTATTATAACTGTTGGAGAACCTATTAATAGTCTTCTAGAAATAATACTTTTATTAGTTAATAAAGTTATTAAATAAGAGAAAATAGCATAGATAGAAATAGCAAATACTCCTTCATAAAAGTTTATATCATTATTTAATGTCATTTCTGCTGCAATAGAGCCTATACTTATTCCAATAATATAATCAAAAACATTTAACTGACTAACTTGTTTTCTTCCCATTACTTTGGAAAGAATAAATAATACAACAATTGATGTAATTCCTTTCCCTAGAATCAATAAATATCCCATAATAATCACCAGTATTAGTATGGTTAAAAATGGCTAAAAAATACCAATTATTTGATTATCAACAACATCTATTTTTTCATAATTTGGATTTTTTGGTAATCCTGGCATAGTAACTATTTTTCCAAGCAAGATAGTGATGAATCCTGCTCCTTTATTAATAATTATATCTTGAACTGTTAAATCATTATCTTTAGGAAATCCTAATTTTTTAGCATCATCGGAGATTGAATATTGTGTTTTAGCTACACATATAGGAAGATATTCTAAATTTAGTTTATTAATTAATTTAAGTTTTTCCAAAGCTTTAGTAGTATAATCTATCTTCTTAGCATGATATACTTTCTCTCCTAGAATTTCTAACTTTTCAGTAATAGTCATATCATCTGTTAAAAGTGGAGTAAATAATGTTTCCTTACTTACTAAGCTTTTTACTTTATTTGCTAAATCTATAGCACCTACTCCACCTTTAGTATAGCTATCAGTTACAGCAAAAGAATAACCTTTAGATTCGATATAATCTCTTAATTCATCAATATATTCGTCTTTATCATCATTGAAATGATTACAGCATACTACTATGGGAATATTATAGTTAGAAAGATGTTCTAAGTGGGCATCTATATTAGCAAGACCTTTTTTAAAATCATTATTCCCATGATGAAGTATTGATCTAATAGTAACTACTAAAACAACTGCAGAAGGTTTTTCTTTTGAAACATTACAAAAGAGATTCATAAATTTTTCTGCCCCTAAATCTGCTCCAAAACCAGCTTCTGTTATTACATAATCTGATAAGGATAAAGCAAGTTTAATGGATGTAACACTACTACAACCATGGGCAATATTAGCAAATGGTCCACCATGAATAAAAGCAGGTGTTCCTTCTAAAGTTTGAACAAGATTTGGTAGAAAAGCATCCTTTAATAAAGCTGTTAGGGCTCCTTCTAGTTTTAAATCATGAGCAGTTATAGGATTACTATCTTTATCTAGACCTAGTAATAAATTACCTAGTCTTTTTTTTAAGTCTTCTAGAGAAGATGCTAAACAAAATAGTGTCATTATTTCAGAAGCTGATGTAATAGCATAACTATCACTATATTCTTTTTTATTACAAGTTAAAGTTATATCTCTTAGACTCCTATCATTCATATCTACAGCTCTTTTAAATAATATTTTAGAAAAACCAAGACTATTGCCTTGCTCTATATGATTATAAATAGCAGCACTTACTAGATTATTACAAGAAGTAATAGCATGGAAATCCCCTGTAAAGTGTAAGTTTATATCAGTCATTGGTACTACTTGACTATATCCACCACCAGTAGCTCCTCCTTTTAAACCAAAGACAGGTCCTAAAGAGGGTTGTCTTAAAGCAAGTGATACATTATCACCAAGACTAGAAAAAGCGTCAGCAAGACCAATACTTACCGTTGTTTTTCCTTCTCCATAGGGAGTAGGATTCATAGCTGTCACTAAAATAAGTTTTCCTTTCTTACTTCCTACCTTTTTATTTACCTTAGCTTTATTATCTCCATACATAATAAGATTATTATCAATAAGATTAAGTTTTTGTGCTACTTTCTTTATAGATAAAGTTTTCGCATTATTACAAATTTCTATATCAGTCATAAAGAACACCTTCCTTTTTAATTAGTAGTATATCATAAGTTTTGAAAATTTTTTTAATTTATGCCAATTTTTTAAGTTCAGACTATTTTTAAGTTGAAAAATGAACTGGCTACCATTGAAAATGCAAAATTTGGCAAAAAAACATGCTGTATTTGCATTTTCCTCCTTTTGCAATTTAATTTCACTTATGTTAAGGTAAAACCCGTTAAGAAAAAGGAGGGAAAATATGAAAAAATTATTATTATTCTTAACAATATACAGTATATTCTTCTTGTGTAATTCTACTAAAGTATATGCCAAAACCAATAGTTTCCATGAAGGAGATTATATAAATGGTATATATATGGTAAGATATGATAGGACTACAAACAAAAAGTATTATCAAGCAGCAAGATTTTATCAAAGTTCTAGTGATAATTCTATTGCTTACTGCTTAGAACCATTTAAAACATTCCAACCAAATAACAATGTTTATGATGGAATGATATCGCAAGCTGTTTATGATGCTAATACTTGGCAAAGATTGACTGATTTAGTTGCTTTCGGTTATCAATACAAAGATCACACAGATCCTAAGTGGTACGCACTAACGCAAATAATGATTTGGGAAACTGTAGATAAAAGTAATGAATTTTATTTTACGGATACTTTAAATGGTAACAGAGTCAATATTTTTACTGAAGAAAGAAATGAATTAGAAAGATTAATTAGTGAAAGTAAAAAAACACCTAGTTTTGCTAATAATAGATACACTTCTTTAGTTGGTAATACAATTACTATTAATGATACTAATAAAGTGTTAAAAAACTTTACAACTATCAAAGATAATGAAAGTAGTTTAAATGAGAATACTTTCTCAATTAAAAGAGAAAATCCTATTTGCCATACACAAATATTTTATAGCAACTATGGTCTAGGAAGAGAGTTAGCACTTCACTATACTAATGATAACTCACAACGCTTAATAAGTATTGGTGCAAGTAAACCACTTGAAGTTCCTGTTACTTTTTGTTTTTACAAATTAAAGTTAAATCTAACAAAAATTGATAAAGATACTAAAGCTTTTAAAGGACAAGGGGAGGGAAACATAAAAGAAACTGTCTTCACTTTGTATAATGATAAAAAAGAAAAAGTTACAGATATAAGTTTTGACAATGATGGAAAGGCTGAAATAGTAGGAGAAGGTAATAAGTCTTTAATTGATTTTGGTACTTATTATTTGCAAGAAACTAAAGCTGGTACTGGTTATATTAAAGATAACAATTTATATAAAATTACCTTTGACGAGAATAATACTACTATCAATAAAACTTTAGAAAATGAAGTCATTAAAGGAAAAGTAATTATAGAAAAAAATTATGGAAATAAAAATATTATGAAAGGTGAACCTAACATAACATTTGAAATTTATAATAAAGATAAAGAATTAATTAATACTATAACTACTGATGAAAATGGTTTAGCTTCTGTAGAATTACCTTATGGCCACTATACTATAAAGCAAAAAAACACTACTGAAGGATATAGTAAAATAGAACCATTTAAAATTTTTATCAACAAAGTAAAGGACTATAAATACAAAATCTATGATTATAAAAATGAAAAACCAAAAAAAGAAGATGTTATTATAGTAGATGTACCAAATACTTATTTAGACATTCCTAAAGCTCTAATAGGGTGTGCTGTTTAATGAAAAAGAGATTAATTTTATTACTTACTTGTTACATGATTTTTTGTTTTAGTATATATCAAAATAATAATTTAAAACCTAAGGCAATAAAAAGTAATAATATAGAAAGAATAGAAAATACATCTATAAGTAAAAATGAAATTATAAAAGATAATAATGCTGATAATAATAGTAATATTGATGATAATTTACTAGCAACTTTATCTATAAAAAAAATAAATTTAAAAGAAAATATCTATCCACTAACTGACAAAAGAAACAATGTTGAAGAACATGTTTCTATCTTAAACGGTTCAAATTTAAATGACGATTCACTAATTATCTTAGCTGCTCATTCAGGATATGGAAAAATTGCCTATTTTAATAGATTAGACGAATTAAAAGTTAATGATAGAATAGAATTAACCATTAATAATAAAGTCTTAGTATATAAGCTTAAAAAAAGTGAAAAACAGGAAAAAACAGGTAAAATAGAAATAATTAAAGAAAATACACAACAACTTATCCTAACCACATGTAGTAAAGATGATAAATCTAAACAATTAGTTATATACTGTGAAAAAATATAGACATTTTTTAGTCTATATTTTATTTACAATAACCATGTTTTTTATATATTTTACCAACTATATAATAGCTAATAAGAATTAGAAAGATGGTTAAGAAACAGCCTATAATCATTTCTAACCAAAAGTTATTAGTAAGTCCTATTAAAGTTACCACTATAGCAATATCTAAAGAACTAACAATACTTATTATATTTAACAACTTTTTATAATTAATTTTTTTTAAATCTAAATTATAACAATTTACTAAATATTGTACTTCAATTGGTTTCTTTACTTTTTTATCATTCTTGCATTTACGAACTAAAATTAATTCATAAATTAACAAAACAACTAAAAAAGTTAAAAGAAATACAATTACTTCTGTCATTTATATCATCTACTTTCTCTAAAGAAATTATATCAAAAAAAAGAAAAAAAAAGAAGACTAAGCTTCTTCTACTAATTTTAAGATAACAGTTAAAGCTCCATCTCCACGACGTTCACTTAACTTAATGATTTGTGTATATCCACCGTTACGGTTAGCATAACGAGGAGCTAGTTCATTAAATACCTTTTCTACTACTTTCTTATCATTGTGAACAAAAGCTAAAGCTCTTCTGCGTGATCCTAAATCACCTTTCTTGCCATAAGTAATCATTCTATCAATCATTTTTCTTACTTCTTTTGCCCTTGTTTCAGTAGTTTGAATTTGTTCATTCATAATTGTTTGTTTGGTAAGAGTTGCTAACATACTACGTCTATGTTTATTATCAACACCTAATTTTCTATATGCCATAGTTACCTCCTTCTAATCATCATCTCTTAAGTCAAGTCCTAAATCTTTAATCTTATCAAGAACTTCTTTTAATGACTTCTTTCCTAAATTACGAATCTTCATCATATCATTTTCACTCTTATTAACTAAATCTTGTAGTGTATGAATACCTGCACGCTTTAAACAATTATAAGCACGTACAGAGAAATCTAAATCTTCAATTGAAGTTTCTAAAGCTTTTGTTTTAGGATCTTCAGTCTTCTCAATCATTATACCACTCATATCAGCTATATCACTCAAATTAGTTAATAAATTAAAATGCTCAATTAAGATTCTTGAAGCTAAAGCAATAGACTCTTCTGGTTTAATAGAACCATTTGTCCATACTTCTAAAACTAATTTATCATAGCTTTCATCTTGACCTACACGTGCACTTTCAACAGTTGGAGAAACACGTTCAATAGGAGAATAAATTGAATCCATTAAGATATATTCTTTAGCTTTATTATCATTCTTTAATTTAGAATCTTCACTCTTAACATATCCTCTACCGTTAGTAACAATCATTTGCATAGAAAGTTTACCACCCTTAGCTAAATGAGCGATAACGTGATCTTTATTAATGATTTCAACGTCAGAACTAGTAGCAATATCACCAGCTGTTACAACACCCTCTTCAGATACATCAAGTGAAATAAACTTGGTTTCATTAGTAAAGTTTTTAACAACTACTCCTTTTAAATTAAGAATGATAGTAGTTACATCTTCAACAACACCATCAATTGTCTGAAATTCATGAAGAACCCCATCAATCTTAACAGCACTAATAGCACTACCTGGTAAAGATGATAACATAACTCTTCTTAAAGCATTTCCTAAAGTAGTTCCGAATCCTCTTTCTAAAGGTTCAAGTTCAAATTTTCCATAAAAATTACTTTCTGCATAATCAGTAATTTTATATACTGGCTTTTCAAATTCTAACATAAATTTTCGCCTCCCTTAATTATCCACGTGGTCTCTTTGGTGGACGACATCCATTATGTGGAATTGGTGTCACATCAGTAATTGAAGTAACTTCAAGACCAGCAGTTTGTAATGAACGGATAGCAGTTTCACGACCTGGTCCTAAACCTTTAACGAAAACTTCAATCTTTCTCATTCCTAAATCATAAGCAGCCTTTCCTGCTTGTTCAGATGCCATACCAGCAGCAAATGGTGTTGATTTTTTACTTCCTTTAAATCCTAATCCTCCACTTGATGCCCAGCTAATAGCATTTCCATCCTTATCAGTGATAGTTACAATTGTATTATTGAATGTTGCATGAATATGTGCAACACCTTCAGGAACATTCTTTTTAACTCTTTTCTTTCTTGTCTTATATGCCATAATTCATAACCTCCTTTTCTACACTTTCTTCTTGTTTGCTACAGTTTTACCTTTACCCTTACGAGTTCTAGCATTACGAGAAGTTCTTTGACCTCTTACAGGAAGTCCTTTTTTATGACGAGTACCTTCATAAGAATTAATTTCCATTTTAGTCTTAATATTCATACTAACTTCACGACGTAAATCCCCTTCAGTTAGATGTTTATTGATTTCATCACGTAATGCAATTAATTCATCTTGAGTTAAATCTCCTGCTTTTTTAGTAGGTTCAACTTTTGCATTTTCACAAATTGTTTTTGCTAAATTTCTACCAATTCCATAGATATAAGTTAACGAAATAACTGTATGCTTATCATTTGGAATATCTACACCTTTAATACGTGCCATTTTATATCCTCCTTCTTACTAACCTTGTCTTTGTTTATGTTTTGGATTTTCACAAATAACAACAATTTTACCTTTTCTTTTTACAATTTTACATTTTGGACATCTTTTTTTAACTGATGCTTGTACTTTCATTATTATCCCTCCTATTATTTCCGATAGGTTATACGCCCACGTGTTAAATCATAAGGTGATAGTTCAATGGTTACAGTATCCCCCGGTAAGATGCGAATGTAATTCATTCGTATTTTACCAGAAACGTGGGCTTCCACAGTATGACCATTTTCCAATTGAACTTTAAATTTACCACCTGGTATTATTTCTAATACTTTTCCATCAACTTCAATTACATCATCTTTAGCCATTATTTATCATCTCCTGTTAGAATTTTTACTCCATCACTGGTTACTGCTACAGTATGTTCAAAATGAGCAGAACGACTACCATCATCTGTAATAACAGTCCAGTCATTAGAGTCTACATAAATATCAGGACTTCCTAAAGTTAGCATTGGTTCTATTGCTATTACCATGCCTTCTCTTAAGCGTGGTCCTTTATTTTTTTCACCATAGTTTGGTACTTCAGGATCTTCATGTACGGTAGTACCAACACCATGACCAACAAGTTCCTTTACAATCCCTAGATTATGCTTAGTTGCATAAACTTCAATTGCATTAGAAATATCACCTATGTGATTACCTGGTTTAACTTGTTTAATACCTTCATATAAAGCTTTCTCAGTATGCTCTAGTAATGAAGCATCAGAAGATGTAATATTACCAACTTTATATGACCAAGCAGAATCACCATGATACCCTTTGTAACATGCACCGATATCAATGGAAACTATATCTCCATCTTTTAGTTTTCTTTTAGAAGGAAAGCCATGGACAACTTCCTCATTAACACTTATGCATAAAGCATAAGGAAAACCTTCATATCCCTTGAAGGAAGGTGTTGCTCCTTGACTTATGATAAACTCTTCTCCTAATCGATTTAATTCTTCAGTTGAAATACCTGGCTTAATAAAGGGAGCAAGATATTGATGTGTTAAATACACAATATGTCCTGCTTTTGCTAAAAGTTCTATTTCTCTTTCACTTTTTATTGTAATCACTTTTATCTCCCCTTCAAAACCTTGTCAATTCGCTCAAATACTTCTTGAACACTACCAACACCATTGATTACATATAATACACCATTTTGTCTATAATAGTCAAGAAGTGGAGCAGTTTTTTCTTCAAAAACCTTGTAACGATTTTGAAATGATTCAATATTATCATCATTTCTTTGTTCTAATCTTCCACCACATTTATCACAAATAGATTCTTCTTTTGGTTTTTCATTCTCTGTATTTATGTTGTAAACAGCACCACAGCTAGAACAAACACGTCTACCAGTGATACGTTTTTCTAATATTTTTGAATCAATATCAATAACTAAAACATAATCTAACTTTTGATTTAATCTTGATAAAATTTCATCATATTTTTTAGCTTGTTCTAAATTTCTTGGAAAACCATCTAAAATACAACCGTTTTTACAATCATCTTGTTTTAATCTTTTTTCAATTAATTCATAGATAATTTCATCTTTTACTAAGCCACCAGAAGATAAAATTTCTAATATATATCGACCAATTTCAGAATCTTCCTTGGAGATATCTCTTAAGATATCTCCAGTACTAATATGAGAAAGATTATATTTTTCTTCTATTAAGGAACTTTGTGTTCCTTTACCTGCAGCTGGTGGTGCAATCAATATAATATTTTTCATCTACGGTGATATCCTTTCTTATAATTTCTAGAAAGAAGACTACCCTCTATTTGTTTATAAGTTTCTAATGCTACACCAACAACAATCAAAAGGCCTGTTCCACCAATACTTACACTACTTGGTAAGCTAGTTACATTTGAAAATATTATTGGTAAAGCTACTATAATACATAAGAAACCACTACCTATGCAAGTAACTCTCATCAAAACTTTAGAAAAATAATTCTTAGTTTCTTCACCTGGTCTTATTCCTGGTATATAACCACCATTCTCTGCTAAATTCTTTGAAAACTCTTCTGGCTTAAATATCATATATGTATATACAAAACCAAATAAGAATATTAAAACAACATAAATTATAAAACCAACTGGTGTAGTATAAGTTAAATATTTTTGAATAAATAAGGTAACACTTTCCTTATTAACTAGTGCTGCAATAATTGTTGGAATAGCTAACACGCTTGATGCAAAAATAACTGGAACAACATTAGCACTATTTATTTTAATTGGCACAAAGCTAGAAGCTTGATTACCAAAATTTCCTGATTTATTAGCATATTGAATAGGAATTTTTCTTTCTGCCTCTTGAACAAAAATAACACCTACTACAATACCAAAATAAATTAAAACAAAAAGTATAAATTTAACTAAACCAAAAACTATCTCTTGAGTTGTACCACTAAATGTAACTAATCCATTAAAGGCATCAATAAACATTTGTGGTAAAGTAGCAATAATCCCCGCCATAATTATAAGACTTAAACCATTGCCAATACCTTTTTGTGATATTTGATCACCTAACCATAGAAGTAATGCAGTACCTGCTGTTAAAATCAATGAAACATATAAATATTCCATAGGTTGAGCAGCTTTTCCTAAAAACATAAAGGAAAATGCATAGCCTTCAATGAAAGCAAATAATATACCTATATAACGAGATATTCTATTAATCTTCTGTCTTCCAATATAACCTTGTTTGCTCAACTCTTGCAAAGAAGGAAGCACTTCCTGTAATAATTGCATTAAGATAGTAGCCGTAATATATGGCATAACACCTAAAGCAAATATTGAAAAGTTTTGTAAGGCTCCTCCACCCATTGAGTTAATTAATTCTAAAAATCCAAGATTCTTAGTTATACTTTCTGTCCCTGGAACTTGAATAGTTGTTCCAATGATAAAGATTGCAAGTACTAATATTGTAAAACCTATTCTTTGAAGTAAATCTCTATTAGTAGGTTTGAATAATTGCTTTACTAGAGATGTCATATTAGATCACCTCAGCTTTACTTCCTGATTCGTTAATCTTATCTATTGCACTCTTAGAAAATTTATGAGCTTGAACAGTAAGCTTCTTTTCTAATTGTCCTTCTCCTAAAACTTTAATTCCAGAAAGTTGTTTTTTAACAATTCCTCTTTCTTTTAATAAAGCTGGGGTAACAACTGTACCATTTTCAAATACATTTAAATCTGAAAGATTGATAACAGCATATTCTTTTTTGAAAGGATAGTTACTAAATCCTCTTTTAGGTAGACGACGATATAATGGTAATTGTCCACCTTCAAATACTGGATTTATACTTCCACCACTACGTGCTTTTTGCCCTTTTTGTCCACGACCTGATGTCTTACCTAAACCAGAACCAGATCCACGACCTACACGTTTTTTAGAGTGTTTAGCACCAATATTTTTTTCTAATTCATGTAACTTCATTATCCTAAAATCTCCTCTTCTTTTTTACCACGAAGTTGGGCAACTTCTTCGATTGTTCTCATACTTTTTAAACCATTCATTGCAGCTTCTGCCATGTTTAGTTTAGTTCTAGCTCCTAAAGATTTAGAAACAACATCACGAACTCCAGCTAAATCTAAAATAGCACGAACGCTACCACCAGCGATAACTCCAGTACCTTCTTTAGCAGGTTTTAACATAACTCTAGCAGCACCACTACGTCCAACAACTTCATGAGGAATAGTTCTTCCCTCTACAAGAGGAACAGTGATTAAGTTTTTATTAGCAGCTTGAATAGCTTTTTTAATAGCATCAGGTACTTCGCTAGCTTTTCCAGTACCTAAGCCAACTTTTCCTTTTCTATCACCAATAACAACGATTGCAGAAAAACGACGATTTCTACCACCTTTAGTAACTTTAGTAACGCTTTTTACTTCAACTACTAATTCTTCAAATTCTTTGTTCTTGGCATCATTTGTTTGCTTTTGCATATTTTTTCCTCCTTAGAATTCTAATCCATTACTACGTGCAGCATCAGCTAAAGCTTTTACACGTCCATGATAAAGATATCCACCTCTATCAAATACTACTTTTGTAATGCCAGCTTCTTTTGCTTTTTTAGCAATACTTTCACCGACTTTACTAGCTGCTTCAATATTAGAACCATTCTTTAATTTTAAATCTTTATCTAATGAAGAAGCAGATACTAATGTTTTTTTATTATCATCATCGATAATTTGGGCATAAATGCCTGTGTTTGAGCGAAATACACTAAGACGAGGAGCAGCTTCAGTACCATGTAACTGTTTTCTGATTCTAGCATGACGCATTTCTCTCATACTATTTCTTGATTTTTTACTAACCATAATTTTCTCTCCTTCCTACTAAGCAGCTTTCTTTCCTTCTTTACGTTGAATATGTTCATCTTTATAACGAATACCTTTTCCTTTATAAGGTTCAGGTTTTCTTACTTTACGAACATTAGCAGCAAATTCACCAACTAATACTTTGTCAATACCTTTAACAACAATTTCAGTATTGCTAGGAGCTTCTACCGTAAGTCCTTCAGGTACATCCATAACTACAGGATGAGAATATCCAGCATTAATTGTTAATTTGTTACCAGCTACATTAAATCTGTAACCAACACCAATGATTTCTAGACCTTTTTCATATCCCTTAGTTACCCCAAGGATCATATTATGAAGAAGTGCATTCATTGTTCCATGCATTGCTTTCGCTGCATCGTTAACTCTAGTTAATGTGATTGTATTTTCTTCTTGTTCTAAAGAAATACCTTTTAACATTTTTTGAGACAAGCTTCCTTTTGGACCAGTAACTGTTACGATATCATTTTCTACCTTAACTGTTACTCCTTCAGGAACTTCAATTTTACGATTTCCAATACGGCTCATATTTTCACCTTCCTTTTACCAAATGTATGCTAAAACTTCGCCACCAATGTTTAATTTACGAGCTTGTTTATCAGTCATAATTCCTTGTGATGTTGAAATAATGGCAATTCCTAAACCGTTTAAAACACGAGGAATTTCATCATTTTTAACATAAACACGAAGTCCTGGTTTTGAAATTCTTTTAAGTCCTGTAATGACTCTTTCTTTCTTTTCACCATATTTTAAGGTAAGGATAATCTCACCTTGTACATTATCATCTTTCTTTTCAACTTTGTAGTCCTTAATAAAACCTTCTTCTTTTAAGATTCTTGCAATTTCAACTTTAACGTTTGATGAAGGTACAACTACTTTTTCATAACGCATTTGATTAGCATTACGAATACGAGTTAACATATCCGCAACTACGTCTGTAACTACAGCCATTCTTATCCTCCTTCCTTCTACCAGCTTGATTTCTTAACGCCTGGTATTTGTCCTTTTGAAGCCAATTCACGGAAGCATATACGACAGATCCCAAACTTACTCATAACAGCGTGAGGTCTACCACAACGTGTACAACGTGTATATTCACGTACTTTGAATTTTGGCTTTCTACTATTTTTTACAATCATACTTTTTTTTGCCATTTTATCCCTCCAATTACTTTCTAAATGGAATTCCTAGTTCATTTAATAAGTCATAAGCTTCTTCATTGGTCTTTGCAGTGGTAACAAATACGATATCCATACCACGTACTTTTACAACTTCATCATAATTGATTTCTGAGAAGATTAATTGTTCTTTAATACCTAAAGTATAATTTCCACGTCCATCAAATGATTTAGGACTAACACCACGGAAGTCACGTACTTGAGGAAGAGAGATAGAAATTAACTTATCAACAAAGTTATACATATTTTCCCCTCTTAAAGTTACCTTACATCCGATTTTTTGTCCTTCTCTGATTTTAAATCCAGCGATAGATTTCTTAGCTTTAGTAACTACTGGTTTTTGTCCAGAAATCTTAGCTAAATCACTAACAGCAGCATCTAATAATTTTGCATTGCTAGCTCCATCACCAACACCCATGTTAATAACTACTTTATCTAACTTAGGTACTTCCATAATTGATTTATAATTATATTTGTTCATTAAACTTGGAACAATTTCATTTACGTACTTTTCTTTTAGGCGGTTCATTCGTTATACCCTCCTTCCACACTAATCAAGTGTCTCTTTTGACTTGACACTAATTCTTACTTTTTTATTATTTTTATCATTAGTATAGCCAATTCTTGTTCTCTTTTTAGTTTTTGGATCAATTATCATAACATTACTTGCATCAATTGGTGCTTCTACTTCTAAAATTCCACCAGTTACTTGTCCATTACCTTTTTGATGTTTCTTAACAATATGAACACCTTCAATGATAACTTTATTTTCATTTCGTAATGTTTTAATAATCTTACCTGTTTTTCCTTTATCAGAACCAGAAATTACTTCTACTTTATCTCCAACTTTTAACTTCATAATAACCTCCTTATAATACCTCTTTCGCAAGAGATACTATTTTCATATAATCTTTCTCACGAAGTTCACGTGCTACTGGTCCAAAAATACGAGTTCCGACAGGAGTCTTATCATCACGAATGATAACACAAGCATTGTCATCAAACTTGATATAACTTCCATCTTCACGTCTTAGACCTTGTTTACTACGAACAATAACAGCTTTTACAACCTTACCTTTTGGGTATGGGGAGTTTGGAATAGCATTTTTCACAGTTCCTACTACTACGTCACCAATATTTCCAGTCTTAACATGGCTTCCACCAAGTACACGAATTACTAGTAATTCACGTGCTCCAGAATTATCAGCAACTTTTAATCTACTTTCCTGTTGTAACATCGATTACATCCTCCTTTTTCTTTTACTATAATACTATAGCTTCTTTTACGATTTCTTTTAAGTAGAAATGTTTTGTTTTAGAAAGTGGTCTAGTTTCAACGATTCTTACAACATCTCCTACTTTAGCTTTATTCGTTTCATCATGAACACTATATTTTTTTGATGATTTTACTCTTTTATGATATAGTGGGTGCATTTTATGTGTTTCTACAAGTACTGTAATTGTTTTATTATTACTAGCACTAACAACTTTACCTACTAACTCATGGCTTTTCTTCTTATCCATAAATTCCCTCCTATACTTCTTCCTTTAATTCACGTTCTCTTAAAACGGTTTTTAATCTAGCAACGGTGTGTCTTAAATCACGAATGCGAGAAGGCTTTTCTAGATTACCTGTAGCTTGTTGAAAACGTAAGTTAAAAAGTTCTTCTTTAGTTTCTTTTAATTTAACATTAATTTCTTCATTTGATAATTCTCTGATTTCACTAATCTTCATTCGTAACGCCACCTTCCTCTTTTTTTACAAATTTACATTGAATTGGTAATTTATGACTTGCAAGTCTTAAAGCTTCACGAGCAACAGGCTCTGATACACCAGAAATTTCAAACATAATTTTTCCTTCTTTAACAACTGCAACCCATTTATCTACGCTACCTTTACCTTTTCCTTGACGAGTACCAATAGCTTTAGCAGTTAATGGTAAGTGTGGGAAAATATTAATCCAAACTTTTCCCCCACGTTTCATATAACGTGTCATAGCAATACGAGCTGCCTCAATTTGGTTAGCTGTAATCCAAGCACCTTCTTTAGCCATAAGACCATACTCACCAAAATGAAGTTCTACATTACCTTTAGCTTTGCCTTCGTAAGGTAATCTATGAACACGACGATATTTAGTTCTTGATGGTATTAACATATTAATTACCTCCTTTAGCCTTTTTATTGTTTAGGATTTCTCCCTTATAGATCCAAACTTTAACTCCGATTTTTCCATAAGTTGTATCTGCTTCACTTGTAGCATAATCAACATCAGCTCTTAATGTATGTAGAGGAATAGTTCCTTCTATATAATGTTCACTACGAGCCATATCTGCTCCACCTAAACGTCCAGATACTTGTGTTTTAATTCCTTTTGCTCCTGCCTTCATAGCATTTCTAATAGCTCTTTTTTGTGCCATACGGAATGATGCACGATTAGTAATTTGATTTGCTATAGAATCAGCAACAAGTTGAGCATTTAAATCAGCTTTCTTGATATCTACTATTGAAACATTGATATTTTCGCCGATTTCCTTAGTCATATCTTTTCTAAGTTTTGTAATTTCTTCTCCTCCGCGTCCAATGATAACACCAGGTTTAGAGGTATGAATGGTAACTTCACATTTTTTATTAGTACGATCAATTTCAACTTTTGCAATTCCTGCACTCTTTAAATTCTTTTTGATATATTCACGAATTTTAAGATCGTTAGCTAAAACTTTTGAGAAGTCAGTTTTTGAAGCATACCATTTTGCTTCCCAATCTTTATTGATTCCAAGTCTTAGTCCTATTGGATCAACTTTTTGTCCCATTTTTTCTCCTCCTTATTATTTTTCTGCCACTTTAATAACAATGTGACTTGTTCTTTTATCTTTATGTCCGATACGTCCACGAGAATCAAATAAAATTCTCTTCATTACAGGACCAGCATCTACTCTTGCTTCACTTACATATAAGTTTTCTAATTTCATATCATGATTATTAGTAGCATTTGCAATAGCTGAATTTAATGTATTTTTTACCATAACGGCTGCTTTTTTATTAGTATTACTTAAAATAGCAAGGGCTTCATTAACTTTTTTACCACGAATCATATCAACTACAAGACGTGCCTTGATTGGAGAAATCCTTTGCATTTTAGCAATAGCTTGTGCTTGTTTTATCTCTTCCATCTAATTTTCCTCCCTTGTCTTCTACTTCTTCTTGTCGCTTCCGTGTCCACCAAATTTACGAGTTAATGCAAACTCACCTAATTTGTGTCCAACCATATCTTCTGTAACATAAACAGGAATAAATTCACGTCCATTGTGTACAGCAAATGTATGACCAATAAAATCAGGATAAATAGTAGAACGGCGTGACCAAGTTTTAATTACTTCTTTTTTACCACTTTTGTTTAATTCTTTTACCTTTTTTAATAATCTATCAAAAACATAAGGTTTTTTCTTTGAACTTCTTGCCATTATTTTCCTCCTTATTTACTTCCACGACGACGAACAATAAATTTATCCGTACGTTTATTATTTCTTGTTTTATATCCAAGAGCTGGTTTACCCCAAGGAGTAACAGGTCCTTTACGTCCAATTGGTGCTCTTCCTTCTCCACCACCATGAGGGTGATCATTTGGATTCATAACAGAACCACGAACTGTTGGACGAATTCCCATGTGACGTTTTCTTCCAGCTTTTCCAAGCTTTACTAGATTTGAATCTTCATTACCAACTACACCAATAGTTGCCATACAAGTTCCAAGTACACGTCTTTGTTCTCCACTTGATAAACGAATCATTACATAATTTCCTTCACGACCAAGGATTTGTGCAGAACTTCCAGCACTACGTGCTAAACTTCCACCCTTTCCTGGACGAAGCTCGATATTATGAATAACAGTACCTACAGGAATATTCATAATAGGTAATGCATTACCAGTTTTAATATCAACATTAGAACCAGCTACGATTTTATCTCCTACTTTCAATCCCTTAGGTGCGATAATATATCTTTTTTCACCATCTAAATAATTGATTAATGCAATGTTAGCACTACGATTTGGATCGTATTCAATACTTGCTACAACACCTTCAACATCAAATTTATTTCTCTTGAAATCAATGATACGGTATTTTCTTTTAACTCCACCGCCTTGATGACGAACAGTTATTTTACCTTGATTGTTACGACCAGCTTTTTTGTTAAGTGTTACAACTAAACTTTTTTCTGGTGTACTTTTTGTTATTTCTTCATTGACAAGAGTACTTTTATTTCTTTGTCCTGGTGTAGTAGGTCTAAACTTTTTAATTGCCATAACTTATTTCCTCCTTCTAACCAAGATTAATTTCTTCGCCTTCAGCTAACTTAACAATAGCTTTCTTACAACGATTTGTAAGACCAGTATAGCGTCCAACTCTTCTTTTCTTAGGTTTTACATTGATTGTTCTAATTTCTTTAACATGAACATTAAATATTTTTTCAATAGCTTGTTTAATTTCTATTTTATTAGCTCTAGAATCAACTTTGAAAACATATTTTCCATTTTGTGCTATAACTCCACTTTTTTCAGTAATAACTGGAGCTTTAATAATATCTAAATACTTAGTATCCATTATTTAAGCACCTCCTCTACGTCTTTAAGAGCTTTTTCTGTCATAACCATAACGTCACTATTTACAATATCAAGAACATTTACTTCATCACTAGAAATTAATGCAACATTTTGTAAATTTCTTGAAGCTAAAATTACGTTTTCTTCAAATTGGTCTACAACAAATAATACTTTTTTATCTTCAACTTTCATATTTTTTAGTAAAGTTGCCATTTCTTTAGTTTTAGGTGTTCCAAAAACTAATTCTTCAATTACTATAACTTCTCCATCTAAGAATTTATGAGCAAATGCACTTTTTAAAGCTAAACGACGTTCTTTACGATTTTGCTTTTTACTATAGTCACGTGGTACTGGTGTTCCATAACGTCCACCACCTACCCATTGAACAGCTCTAATAGAACCTTGGCGGGCATGTCCTGTACCTTTTTGTCTCCATGGCTTTCTTCCTCCACCTCTTACTTCACTGCGAGTTTTAGTAGAGTGTGTCCCCTGACGTAATGATGCTTGTTGAAGAATAATCGCATCATATAACACTTTATCATTTGGGGTAATATCAAAAATTTCATTTACTTTTAATTCTTTAACTTCTTCACCCTTAAGGTTTATAAGTTTTACCTTTTTCATGCTTTTTTCCTCCTTCAATCACTTTCTTTTATTTTGTGATGATTATTCTGACTTTTCTTCTACTTGTTCAACTGGTGCTTCTACAGCTTCTTCGATAACTTCTTTAGTTTCCTTTTGATAAGTAATTAAGTCAGCTGCATCATTTTTTTGACTTGGTTTTTTTACGGCTGTTCTAATTTGAACAAGGCCTTTCTTTGGTCCAGGTACGTTTCCTTTGATTAAGATAATGTTATTTTCTAAATCAACTGCTACTATTTCAAGATTTTGAACAGTAGATTTTACATTACCCATTTGTCCAGGTAACTTTTTACCTTTTAATACGTGCATTGGTCTCATTGTTCCTAAAGAACCAACTCCACGATGGTATTGAGAACCATGTCCCATAGGTCCACGAGATTGATTATAACGTTTGATAACACCTTGGAAACCTTTTCCTTTGCTGATACCTGTTACATCAACTATTTCTCCAGCTTCAAATATTGAAGCATCGATTACTTGACCTAAAGTATAATCATTTGTATTAACGCCCCTGATTTCTTTTAAGAAGCGCTTAGGTTCTGTATTTGCTTTTTTTGTATGACCAATTTCAGGCTTATTACTTCTTTTTTCAGTAATAGTATCAAATCCTAATTGAATTGCGTCATATCCTTCTTTTCCTGTTGTCTTAATTTGTGTTACAACATTAGGCTCAACAGAAACAACAGTTACAGGAATTAATTTTCCTTCTGTTGTGAAAACTTGAGTCATTCCGACTTTTTTTCCTAAGATTCCTTTCATTTTATCCTCCTATTAAATCATTTTGATTTGAATGTCTACACCGCTTGGTAAATCTAAACGTTTTAAAGCTTCAATTGTGTCCTTGTTAGGATTTTTAATATCAATTAAACGTTTATGTGTACGCATTTCAAATTGTTCACGACTATCTTTATATTTGTGAACAGCTCTTAAAATTGTAAACTTTTCAATTTCAGTAGGTAATGGTACAGGTCCAACAACCTCTCCTCCACTTCTTTTGACAGTTTCTACAATTCTTGTTACAGCATCGTCAAGTACTCTGTGATCATAAGCCTTTAACTTGATGCGAACTTTTTCTGTTGACATAGTAACTTCCTCCCTTCGCCTATATCTAGTATAGACTTGCTCCGTGCGAATAACCCGATTTCCATCGTCAACTTAACCTGGTGTATCGGCAACCTCTCACATCTAAGCAGTCACACGTATTTAATTTTAGCATACTATTTGCAGAAAAACAAGCTATTTTTAAAGATAAATTTTATTTTTTTTCTAAAAAAAGTGTAAAGTTTCTTATTTTATGAAATAATAAATCAACACATTACTTTTTTTTAATTTTACTAGCAAATTTAATACTATCCTTACCAAATCTATTATTTATATTGTCCATTACTTTTTCCATTTTATTAGTTTCAATTTTTTCAGTAACATCAAAAATTGAAACTTGTTCTTTTTTTTCTGTAGTTAAATCAGCTAATCTCACTCCTATATTTCTAATTGGTTCTTCTTTCCAACTTCGTTCAAATAAAATAATTACTAAATTATATATATCGTTTGTAGAACTAGTTGGATTATCTATAGTCATTTGATGAGAATAATTTTTAAATAAAAAGTTCCTATACGTAATTGCTATTGTTTTAGCATAAAGTTTTTTTCTTCTAAGTTCAAAAGTAACAGTTTCAACTTCATCAAATAAAACCTTCTTTAATTCTTCTTTTTTTATATAATCGTATGGTAAAGTTTTAGAAATACTAATACACTTATTTCTTTCCCTTTTAGAAATAACTTTGCTATTGTCAATACCTCTTGAAGCTTCATAAAAATAATCACCCTGCTTTTTAAAGTGCTTTTTTAAAAAGGTAGAAGAACACTTAGCCAAATCGCCAATTGTATTTATTCCTAGTTCTTCTAATCTTTTAGAAGAACTTCTACCAAGCATAAATAAATCACTAACAGGAAGAGGCCACATTTTTTCTTCTATTTCATTCATAAAAAGAGTATGTACTTTATCTGGTTTTTCAAAATCACTTGCCATTTTTGCACATAGTTTATTTTCACCTATTCCAACATTGACCGTAAAACCAAAGTTCATTTTAATCTCATCTTTCATTTTGTGTGCTAATTTAACATAGTCAGTACCATATAAAAATGTTGTTCCCGTCATATCTAAAAAACATTCATCAATTGAATATTGTTCAATATTAGGTGTATAAGAAGCTAAATAATTATATAGTTTTTTAGACTGTTCTAAATAAAGAGCATAATTTGGGGGAAATACTTCTAACCAGTTGCATTTTTTCCTTGCGCTATACAAAGTTTCTGCCGTAACAATTCCATATTTCTTAGCAATAGGACTTTTAGCAAGCACTATTCCTTTTCTTTGTTTTTCATCTCCACCAATAACAGCTGGAATCTTTCTAATATCTTTTTTGTACCCTTCTTTTAATAAATAAACAGCCGTCCATGATAAAAAAGCATTATTAACATCTATATGAAAAATTATTTTTGACATATTTCCTCCTTTTTTGTCTATATTATATAATACAATTGTTCTATTAGCAATAAAAAAATAACCAATTTTTGGTCATTATTCTAAAATATAAAATTTAATAAAACAAAAAAAATCTTGGCAACTTCCTATTTTCGCATACACTATCGTCGGCGTTAAGTGGCTTAACTTCTGTGTTCGGGATGGGAACAGGTGTACCCCACTTGCTATCGTTACCAAGAAAAATTAGAGAAAATAATTCTCTGAAAACTTAGATATTGTGTTCATCAAATTAATATTTTATAGGGTTAAATCCTCGATCTATTAGTACTAGTCAGCTCAACATGTCACCATGCTTCCACATCTAGCCTATCAACCTCATCGTCTTTGAGGGATCTTACTATATAAAATATGGGAAAACTCATCTTAAAGTTGGCTTCTCGCTTAGATGCTTTCAGCGATTATCCATTCCCAACATAGCTACTCTGCACTGCAACTGGCGTTACAACAGATACACCAGAGGTTGGTCCATCCCGGTCCTCTCGTACTAAGGATAGCTCTCTTCAATTTTCCTACGCCCACAACGGATAGGGACCGAACTGTCTCACGACGTTCTGAACCCAGCTCGCGTGCCACTTTAATGGGCGAACAGCCCAACCCTTGGAAGCGACTTCACCTCCAGG
>RKAV01000060.1 GCA_014846175.1 bacterium
TACTAACTCTAATATAAATATCTGCAATTTTCTTTTCATCGTTCATAATTTCATCTCTCTTTCTATTATTTTTTTGAAAGAGATTAAAAGCACAAAAAGACCATACTTTTAACCTCAAGTATTGTACTTCCTTTTTGCACGCCTAGTTTTAAAACAATTAATTTGTTTTAATATGAACTTCTAAATCCTTTAATTTAATACTTTTAGAATATCATTTACAAATAAAGTATCACTTCCATTGAATATTAAATAATTATTCCCTCCAACTGTTATAATATGTGGACTTACATAAACAATGTTCGTTCCTTTAATATTGATAATGCTCCCTTGTTTAATGGTTGGCTTAACACAAGCAAATCTGCATATCATTTCAATCCTTTTTAAGACTTCCTTATCAAACTCTAATTCCTTTACTTCCTTCATAACGCATCACTTCCATTCTCAAATAACAAAAAAACTAGACGGTACTTCTAGTTAATATTTATTACTCTCGAATAAAAAGTTCGAGTTTCCTATCATTCTGGTGCTGGAAGTAAGAATTGAACTTACCGCTGATCCTTACCAAGGATCTGTTTTACCACTAAACTATACCAGCGAATAAATAAATTTTAGCATATTAAATATGATATAGCAAGAAACTTTTAAATATTTAAAACATATCATTTAGTAAGGTGATTAATTTGACAAGTTTAAACTGTTATTCGTATGATGATTTACCGAGTGGCAAACAAGGTATCATTAGGCAAGATGGTACATTCATCTCTTTTGCAGATATTTCTTCTAAACCTTTTTCGCAAAATAGTATTAAAACTTATATCGAAGAAAACTATACTGATAATATAACAGAAATAATTGGAGAAAAAAATTATCCATTGTATCAATTCAGAAAAAATATTTATAATTATAAGGATATAATAGTTGATTTTCTAGGTTATGCTACTTATGAAGCATATATTACTTCCCCTATTCCCATTATTAAAGTACCTAATTCTTCTATTAATGAAATGCATATTACCAAAGAACAAAAAGAAGTATTAATGAAACTAGCTAAAATTAATAATAATGATTTATCTTACTTACCTTTTAATGATAAAGAAAAAGTAAAGGTTAAAAAATAAAACTATTTTTGATATACCTTTACTTCTTCTATTTGTTCTCGAATAACTTTATCAGGTTCAACATAACTACAAATCGTTCTATCACATAATTTCTTCATTGCAACTATACTGCCTTTAGTAGTTGTTTTCATTTTACAAAGATCTAATACTCCATCACTAATATCTACTGCCCCATTATTAACAAAGTATTCTTTAAACTCTTCATTATTTTTAAAGACATAAGCTGATTTAAATGGTGTTTCTAAAAAATCTGTATATTCCTTTTCTTGTTCTTCTTTCATTCCTAATATAAACATATAAGCTTTAGCTTCTAAATCAATCATACTCTTCCTCCTATTAATATATTATTTTATATCTAAACTTATTTTCTCTATCATACTAAGTAAAAACTTAGCGACCACTTTAGAACTTTCTTCTAAAAACTCTTCATAGGTTATTTTATTATTGTTATTAGGTATATCAGATATACTTCTAACTACTAGAAAAGGAACGCCACTTAAATATGCCACTTGTGCAATACTAGCTCCTTCCATATCAACACATAAAGCATTGAATTTCTCATTTATTTTCTTACTCATCTTTTCACTAGTACAGAAGATATCTCCACTAGCAATTACCCCTTTATGAAAGTTTGTTTCATTAAAAGATTCTTTTTCTTTTACTGCTATTCGCAAAAGATATTCATCACTATTTAAATAAACACCAACATTAGGAATATATCCTTTAGCATGATCAAATGCTGTTATATCAAAATCATGTTGTACAAGTTTTTCCCCTATTACAATATCACATACATTTAAAGAATTAGAAACTCCTCCTGCTACTCCTACATTTATTATATAATCAACTTTCATAACATCTATCATTATTTGGGTTGTACGAGCGGCATTAACTTTACCTACTCCACATTCTACTAAGATACATTCTGTATCTTTAAAAACAACACTATAAAAGTCAAGTCCAAAAACATTAAATTCATTTTTAATATCAACTTGTTTTAATACTTCATCAAGTTCTTCTTCCATTGCAAATATAACACCAATTTTACTCATAACTCACCTATTATTGCTTTCTATAATGATAGCTTCATAAATAATATCTACTAAATAATTACTAGGTGCTATTTGATATTTAGACATTATAGTATTAAAGACATCATAGTTATAATCAATATTTAAATATGGATAGACTAGTTCCATCTGATTATTAATATCTTTTAAATAATCCATCGTATAATCATTTTCAATTAATAGAATTGGTAAGTCATCTACCCACTCTTTAAATTTTTTTATAATTAAACTAGTATCACTTGTATACTTAAAGTTCTCCTTATCATAACTAATCATCTCTAATAAATCTTTATTATTAACTAAATTTTCATCAATTCGGTAATCAAACCTATCTATAAGTTTTATCCCTTCTAGTTTTAAAGCTGATAGCTGAGCAACAATACCTTTCTTACTATCACTACTAGTAGGAATAACCTCTACTATTACATATTTATCTTTTAATAAGTCCATTATTATCACCAATTCCTTTCTTTTTTTGATAAATTAAAACTGAGTCTTTAATATCATCAGTACAAAATTTTATTCCCTCTACACCTTTAAAGAAATGAAAAGTTGGTGAATATTCTTTCAATAGTTCTAAATCATTCTTTAAATCATAAATAGGATACCAATTATCATGATATTCAGTATCCATATCTATTGAGTATAAATAACTAATTAATAACTTGCCATCAACTGCTAAGCTATTAGCAAACTTATCAGTCATTTCTTTTATTTCATCTTGTTCCAAATAGCAAGCAATATTAGAAAGCCATATATTATTATAATGCTTAGTAAGATTAACTTCAAAGATATCTTCATTTATAAATTTTGGTCTTAGCTCTTTTATCTTAGTTTTTGTATCATCATAAACATTTTCACTTTGTAAATATAAGTTACTTTTACTTAAGATAGAAGTTCTATATTCATCATTACTAAATAAGTAAGATCTTATATGTTCTGGTTGATACATATCAAACAATTCATCCCAGAAAAGATAGGAATCTTTATTCAAAGACTTTAATGTACTCTTAAGTTTTTTATATGAATCTTTATTAAATACTTTTTTATTATATTTAAAAACTTTAGGATAATCATTATATCTAAAGAATTCATTAAATTCTGTCAAACTAAGTTCTAGAATACCAGCTGCTTTTAGATAGTAATAGTATTTAGCGTAGGGATTAATATCCAGTAAAGTGATATCTTTTGTTCCTTTTAATGCAGCATTTATTATTTGGTCACCTGATGAACCAACAGTTAATAAAGATTTATCTTGCAAATCAAAACAATCTATATAACCAGCTATATTTTCAGTCGTAAAAGGATAAATCTGGTCAAACTCCTTATCATCAACAAAAATATTTTCACATCTTTTAATAGCACTATATTTTGCTTCCTCTAATTCTTTATTCATTACCTTTTCCCCTATAATTTTGATTTAATTATTATTATCATTTTTCCTTTAAAATAAGCATAATTCACAATTTTATATTATCTTGAAAAATTCAAGTATTATAGCTAATGGTGTTCATAGTGGGAGTTGAACCCACGACCTTTTCCTTCGGAGGGAAACGCTCTATCCAACTGAGCTATATGAACATGACTTAATTCTAACATATTTAAAAAAAGATGTAAATTATTGTCTAATAATTTGACAAGTATTAATCATAATTCTAAAATTATATTAGAAAGTAGGGATAAATATGTGTGGAATAATGGGAATTATAAATAAGAAAGGTAATGCTATTAGTAAAGTTATTGATGGTCTTGAAAGACTTGAATACCGTGGATATGATTCTTGTGGTATTGCTTATCTTACTGCTAACAAAATAGAAACCATAAAAACTAAAGGAAGGGTTAAAGACTTAAAGAAACTAATAGATACTAATACTAAATCAGATATTGCTATTGGTCATACTAGATGGGCAACACATGGAATTGCTTCTACTGTTAATGCACATCCACATACCATAGGAGATATTACTATAGTACATAATGGTATTATTGAAAACTATTTAGAATTAAAAGAAATGCTAAGTAGTAATGGTTATCAATTTAAATCAACAACTGATACAGAAGTAGCTTGTGCTTTAATAGATTTTTATTATCAAGAAAATAAAGATATAAATAAAGCTATTACTAGTTTTATGGCTAAAGTAAAAGGAAGCTATGCCATAGTCCTATTATGTAAAGATATTAAAGATAAAATATTTGTTATAAAAAAAGATAGTCCATTAGTTATCGGAGTAAATACTGATACTATCTTTATTGCAAGTGATATTCCAACTATCTTAAGTGAATGCAGTGACTATTATTTACTAAATGATTTAGAATGGGCTTCAATTAGTAGTGATAAAATTAATTTCTATAATAATATAGGAAAAGAATTAATTAAAGAGAAACAAACATTTAAAGATGGTAACTTTACTTATTCAAAAGATAAGTATGATCACTTTATGTTAAAAGAAATAATGGAGCAAAAAGATACCTTAAGTAATTTAATAGATTATTATTTAAAAGATAATAGATATTTAGATTTAATTGATATTAATAAATATAAAAAAATTGATATAGTAGCTTGTGGTTCTGCTTATCATGCTGGATTAGTTGGTAAGTATTTGTTTGAAGAAAAAGCAAATATTGAAACAGAAGTATATCTTGCTAGTGAGTATCGTTATAAGAAAAACTTTATTGATGAAAATAGCTTAGTAATATTTGTTTCTCAATCAGGAGAAACAGCTGATACTCTTGCTTGTCTTAAGAAGATTAAAGAAACTAAAGCTCATTCTTTAGGAATAATCAATGTTGAAAATAGTAGTATTAGTTTATTAGTAGATGAAGTTATCTATACTAAGTCAGGTAGTGAAATAGCAGTAGCTACTACTAAGGCTTACACATCGCAAATAACAATATTAGTACTACTTACCTTAGCTAGTTTAGTAAAACATAATAAGTCTTATGAAATAGATGAGATAATTAATGAACTAAAAAATATTAAAGATGATGTTATAAATGTATTAGATGATAATGATAAATATAAAGATATTGCTAAAAAAATAGTTGCTAGTAAAAAGATATTCTTCTTAGGAAGAGGTCTTGACTATGCTATCATGAAAGAAGGAGACTTAAAGTTAAAAGAAATAACTTATTTATCATCTGAGTGTTATGCTGCAGGTGAATTAAAACATGGTCCTATATCTCTAATTGATAAAGATACTTTAGTAATAGCTGGTAATACTAATAAATTATTATATGAAAAAACAGAAAGTAATTTAAGTGAAGTAATTGCAAGAGGTGCTAATATTATTTTAATAACTAATAAGGAAACTTCTAATTTTAATACTATTCTTATACCTAAAAGAAGTGATTTTATAACTCCTATACTAGAAGTAATTCCTTTACAATTAATTTCTTATTATACTGGTGTACTTTTAAAAAGAGATATTGATAAACCAAGAAACTTAGCAAAATCTGTTACAGTTGAGTAAAAAGAATATTATTTTTTTAAAATATGTGCTATAGTTTATTTAAGGGAGGTGCTTGTTATGAAATTTTTTTCAAAAAAACAATTAATAGCTCCTCTTTGCCTAATAATGACATAGATTATTCTGTGTCATTTTTTGTATTTGAAAAGGAGTAGCAGTAAATGAAAACAATGTATGATTTTAAAAGAAAGATAATGTATTATATAGGTGTAGAAGGAACAATTAGTTTTAAAGATTTATATACTAAGGTAGATATTAAGAATTATCAAGAACGCAGTAACTTTCTTGAAGCTTTATATGATTTACAAATAACTAAAAAAGTATTTAATTCAAAGAAATATTCTTACATGAAGTTTCCTTCTGATATTTATGATATTGATAAAGTAATAAAAAAAGATAATGAACTAGTTCTTGCTGATAGAAAGCTTAATATTACTGATAAGATAAATAATGGTATCACTCTTTTAGAAGATGACTTAGTAATTATTGATTTAGTAAGTAAAGAAAAACCTGTTATTACTAAAGTTCTTAAAAGAGAAATAACTTCTTTTATTCCTTATTTATTAAAGGAATTAGAACAAAAAGAACTAACCTATAGACAGATAAAAAGATTAGCTGTTGCTAGAAACAAGGAAGCTATTATTGCTTTAAAAACGGCTTTAAATGAATTAGAAAGAGCTGGTAAATTAATCAAAGTTAATAATTCTTATAAGAAATGGCCTAAAGGGTTAACGCTAACTAAACTAGAATTAGATAAAAAAGGAAGAGCTTTTTATAAAATTGGTGATAAGAAGATTTATCCAGTGGGAGATGAATTAAAAGGTGCTATGCAACAAGATATTCTAGCTGTTACTAGAAAGGGAAAACATATAGAAAAAATAATTTCTCGTAATTTGCCTTACTTAGTAGCGGAAGTAGTTGAAAAAGATGGTGCCAAAGAGTTAACTCCAGTTTTATTACCGTCAAAAGAAAAAGTTAAAATTCGTATAGCTTCTAGCAATATGAAAAACTTAGCTCCTGGTGATAGAATCTTAGTAAATGTCTCTTTAATTAAAAATGATGATGTTTATGAGGCTGATTTTGTTAATAAATTAGGAAGAGTTGATGATCCTAATATTGATATTATTTCTATTGCTGCTAAGTATGGGTTTGTATTAGATTTTGATGATAGTGTTATGATGGAAGCTAATAATATTGCACAATATGTGTCAAAGGATGAATTAGCAAATCGCTATGATTTTAGTAATAATTTACTAACTTTTACTATTGATTGCGATTCTACTAAAGATATGGATGATGCTGTAAGTTTAATTAAAGATGAAAATAATCACTATATTTTAGGAGTTCATATAGCAGATGTAGCTCATTATGTAAAAGACAAAAGTCTTCTTGATAAAGTAGCTAAGGAAAGAGCTTTCTCTGTTTATCCTGCCAATTCTGTTATTCCTCTTCTACCCCATATCTTATCAAATGGTATTTGTTCTTTAAATCCCAATGTTAAAAGACTCACTAAGAGTATTATTATGGAATTAGATGAAAATGGAGAATTACTTAGTTATAAATTAGTAAACTCTGCTATTACTTCTAGAAAGAAAATGGCTTATTCTAAAGTAAATAAAATTCTTGAGAATGAAGAAATACCAGAAGATTATCTTCCTTTTGTAGATAATTTAAAGTTGATGGAAGAATTGTCAGATAAGTTAACTGCTATTAGAGAAAAGGAAGGAATGCTTGATTTCAATGAAGAAGAAGTAGCTATCATTGAAGACGAAGCAGGTGCTGTTATTGATTTTGAAGAAAAGGATAACGGTAAAGCTGGTAAAATAATTGAAAATTATATGATTTTAGCTAATTATTGTGCTGCATTATATCTTAATTTTACAGTTGGTCACTCTATAAATCGTGTTCACGAAGCACCAGAAACTAAAAAATTAGACCAAGTAAAAGAAAAACTAGCTAGTATTGGAATTAACTTTCCTAAAGATAAGGATATTGAGCCAGCTAATTTCTTACAAATTGTTTTAGAAGAATATAAGGATAAGAGTGAATATAAAGTTGTTTCTGAAATTCTTCTTAAAGCTCTTCCGCATGCTAATTATTCTCCTTTTCCTTTAGGACACTTTGGTCTAGGTCTTGATTATTATTCACATTTTACCTCTCCGATTAGAAGATATCCTGACTTAAAGATTCATCAAATGATTGATAATTATTTTGCTAAGGGTAAAGATTTTATTGAAAATGATGATGAGTTAATTGAGATTTGTGAACACTGTTCATTTAAAGAAATGCAAGCTGATTTATTAGAAAATGAAGTTACAAAAGTAAAAATGATGGATTATGTTGATAGACATCGAGAAAAAATTTATCATGGCACTATTACAGGAATAGATAGTGAACGTGCCTATTTAGAAACTACTACAAATATACCTGGTTATTTTGAATATGAACAATCTGATAATGTTAAGTTTATTAGAACAAGAAACTATATTAAAAATAAAGATGAACAAGTTATACTTAAAATCGGTGATAATGTTGAAGTTGAGGGTCTTGGAGCTGACAGAAAGGAATTGCAAGCTCACTTTGGTTTTATTAAAAATTTAACTTTAGAACAAGAAAATAAAAAAGGAGCTGGTGCTTTAAAAAATCAATATGTTAAAAAAATGTAGTTTATCACGACTACATTTTTTATATAACTAATTCTATTTTTAACGAAATAAAGGTAAAGGCTTTTTCGATAATACCAATTGTTTGCCTAAGTCAGAATTTTCACTTGATGATAAATTTACAAATCTTTTAATTGTTTGGTCTGGCATATCACTATTAAGTATATTATATTCCATCTTTTCACGGTCATATTTAACTAGAACTTCTTTTAAATCATAACCATTTGTTTTTTCCGATAAAATAACATAAGAAGCTGTATCTATTGGATCTTTGCCATAAGCCATTCCAACAGCACGGATTGAATAAAAGTCCGTTGATGGACTGCTTTCATAAATTTTCCAATGTACATGGCCTTGAATTATTGCATCAAAAAAATCTACTCTTTTAGAAGCAAATAGAGGTTCATTTAAAGCAGAAACAAAGCCTCGCATAAATGTTTTATCTTTACCATACTTTTCTATCATTTTATACATATAGTCTAATTGCTCTTCACTATTAGTATATAAAAACTGTTTATAACCTTCTTGATGATTGTTTATTTTATCTTGATATGACCACGTACTATTTAAACGATAATCAAATCGAACGTCATTAGCAAAATGACATAAAGCTATTTTTTTACCACCAATTAATAATTCTATTGAATGAGGCCATATAGCAATATTTTTCTTTTGATACTCATTTAATTTAGATATAGTCCAAAGCTGGCTTTGTGTTTTTGCTGAGTTAAAATAAACCTTAAACGGCTCTATTCCTAGTGTTGTATATTCTTCTGAATTTCCAGCCAATGATTTTACTCCATACTCTTCAAGTAAGTCTATGACTTCACCTGGATTAGGTCCTACACCAATATTATCACCAAGAGAATAAATTTCTGTAATTCCTCTTCTATGCATATCTTCTAAGGCCGCTTGTGTTGGTTCTAATAAAGCATGTGCATCTGTAAAAATAGCTATTTTTCTGTTATTTAAGTTGTTTTCCATTTTTGTACCACCCTGTCTTTAAGATATTACTTTTTTAGCTCTTTGTTATTTTTTTCAATTCATTTATATCTTTTCTTAAAACTTTGAAACCATCATTAATTACATCAGAATTAGTTAAATCGATATTTAATAAATTCAATAAGTCTAAAGAATATAACGAACTACCAGCTTCTAAGAATTCCATATACTTTTCATTAGTTAAAGTATGTTCTATTGTTAAAGCATTAACTACATTACTTGCTATCAATAATCCTGTAGCATATTTATAAGAGTAATAACTCCAACGCCATAAACGACCTAACCTAGTCCATTCTGTTTCTATTTCTTTATCATATATTAAATCTTCACCATAATACTTCTTTATTATTTCAAAATATTTGTCTGCTAAAATTGGTGCTGTTAACTCTTCAGATTGACAATAATTATATAATTCATCTTCAAACTCTGTATCCATCGTTTGTTTAAAAACTGAAGTAAAATAATTTTCTATTTCTAAACTTAGATAATATATTTTTTCTTCGTCAGATTGTGAATTTTTAATAAGATACTGAGTTAATAATATTTCGTTTACAATAGAAGCAGTTTCGCCAACAAAAACAGTACTGTCTTCATACATAAAAGGAAGCTTTTTCTTTGATAAGTAGTAATTAACAATATGACCAAGTTCGTGAATTAAATTTTTAATATCTGCATATCTACCTCTAAAATTCAAAAAAGAATAATCCTGCCAAGAAAAAATAATTGATTGATTTTTCTTTTCTGATGGTGTTGCATCTATATGTCCATCAAGTAGTATACCAATTGTTTTTAAGTATTCCTCTCCTAAAGGAGCAAGAGCTTTTTTTATAATATCAATCGCTTCTTCAAGAGTGAATTTTCTTTTTATTCCATTATCTAAAGGAACATTAAAGTCATACAAATGTGGTTCATCAATATTAATAGCAGTTGCTTTAATTTTTAAATATTCTTGAATTAATGGTAGATTATCATTAACTGATTTAATTAATGAAGTAAGTATTTTAGAATCTATATTTTCTGTAAATAATGTTTCTTCTAAAACACTGTTATACCCTTCTAACTCTGCATTTTCTATTCTATATCTAAGTACTTCATTCAAACTACTAGCAAGAGTTTCCATAATAGTTTCAAAACTTTTATTAAATGTTAAAAAGGCTTGTTTTCTAGTTTCTCTATCACGGGCTGCTAAATATTTATTAATGTTAGTTGCTGTCAGTGTTATGGTAGAGTCATTTTTCTCTATTTCGCCATAGTTAATGTTCTTTAGTAATTCATTATAATTATTTTTTTCTTTATTAATTAAATCATTATTTTTCTTTATCTTGGCATTTATTTCTTCATTTTGAACGTGTTCTTGCATTCTAAATAAGTTATTTAGATATTGTTCATAAATTTTAAATCTATCATCTATTCTACATAACTCAAGAACTTTTTCTTGGCCATAATTTAATATTACAGTATCTACTGTTTTAAGTTCACTACTAATAGTATTATTAAATTCTTCAGCTTCTCTTTTTAGAGTAATACACTCTTCATTATTAATATCTTTATAATACATTAGGGAACCATATACTAATATATAATTGATTGATTTTTTAATTTTCCATTCTGCATCTAGTAAAGTTAATAATTTTTCTGAATTAAGTTCACCTTTACTGTTATTTTTCAACTCAATTAATGCTACTTTTACGTTATCAATTTCTTGATAAAAAGCTTTATTATCAACAAATAAATCTTTTAAATTCCATTCTAGTCTCATTTTATCCTCCAGGTCTAGTATTTATATTAAGGTAGTTGATGGATAACTAACCCTTAAAAAGATAATATCATACTTTGCCTTTTAATTACTAATATTTTTGAATAATAATTAACAAAGAACAAAACTGAAAACAAATTTTCAGTAGCCTTACCTCACGATAAGCCATTTCTGCTTCACAGAACTAAATTAGTTCTCCACAGACCAGTATCGGATGGTCGCCACCCTATTATTTTTCACTGAATTTTATTTTAAGTTAAGCTCTGCATATATATTTTTAAACCTTCAAACATTATATTCACGCTTGCGTTGAAATCTCTATCATGCTTTCTATGACACATTGGACATTCGTACTTTCTTATACTTAAATTCTTTAACTCTTTATTTTGAAACTCACATACACTACATACTTGACTGCTTGGGTAATATCTATCTATTTGTATTAATTTTTTGTTGTTCCATTCAGCTTTATATTTAAGCACTCTAATTATTTCTCCAAGTGGGTTTGAACTTAAGCTTTTTGCTATATTATGATCATTGTACATACTTTTAACATCTAGATTTTCACACACAATTATGTCATGTTTTTTTATTAATTTATTTGTTATATCGTGAATTAAATGTTTTCTAGCATTTCCTATCTTTTGCCATAGCCTTTGTATTTTAAGTTTTATTTTATATCTATTTTTACTTCCTGCCTTGCATCTAGCTAAAGATTTTTGAAGTCCTTTTAGTCTTTTACTTCTATCTTTTATTATATTTTTAATTTTTTCATTATGTGATGTTACTATCAAATTCTTTATACCCAATTATACTTTGAGTAGTAAACATAGATTTATATATATCTTCTTCTACTAAAATACTAACGTAATATCTTGCGTCGACTTTTCTTATAACTGCACTTCTAATTTTTCCATTTATACTTTCTTTATTTCTATATCTTTTTATTTTTACCAATTTTAATTTAGGAAGCTTAACCAATCTTTTTTCTAAATCAAGTTCTATCGAATTATATACTTTTTCTTTATAGGTACTTACCACATTATTGGTTTTATAACTGTCTTTAACCCCTTTTGCTTTAAATTTAGGAAAACCGCCTTACTTAAAGAAATGGTCATAAGCACATTCTAAATCATATGAAGCATTTCTAAGAGAACAGCTATCAACCTCTTTTAAAAATGGATATTTCACGAGTAGACTTGGTATTATGATATTCTGGTCATATACAGATTTACCTTTTTTAGTATTATTGTAAGTATCAATTCTATCCCTTAAAAAGATATTATAGATAAGTCAAACAGAACCGATAGTTTTATTTATTAAAATCTTTTGCTCTACATTTGGATAAAGTCTAAAAACATACCCTTTAAGCACTTTCATACGACCACCTCAATTCATTAGAATACAGCATATTATATAAAACAAATACTTGCAATAACTATTTAAAACTTTTTATAACTTTCCTATTGCACAAAAATAAAATGTAGGAGTCATCTACATTTATTTTTTATGGCAATAGGAATTCGTCGCATGGGATAAACTTTTTTGTCTAATTCTTTCATTTCTATCAAGTTCTGCTACTAGTCCTTTATCTCTTTTAAATAAGTTTTTTTGTAAAAAATCATTAGAAACAACATGTAATATATATGTATCCACCATAGATAAATTATTATATGTTTCTTCAGAAGATCCATTTTTTAATTTCGTTAAAATTTCTGGTTTAGATAATGTATTTAATCTTTTAATTTCTTCATCAGCATGATCAAGTTCTTCCTTAGTTAATTTTCTTAACATTATATTTTTAACAGAGTTCCCCATATAATCATATACTTCCATATACTCATCTGGATTGCACTTTCCATTCTTATACTTTAGGAATAACTCTTGCATTCTTCTTTCTTCTTGGTAGGAAGTTAATTCTTTTAATTCAGCAACTGATAAGTCTCTTATATTTTTAGAATAAATATAATCTATTCTTTCTTTCATAAAACTAGGAACATAGGATAACCATCTAATCCATTCGATAAGTGGATTAATACTTCCTAATACATTACCTCTTATATTAATAGCTGTACCATTGCTAATCTTTGCCATTTCTTTAACCATTATTCTTTTAAGATTACTCATTTTTATCACTCTTTTCTAAATTAAAATCAAGTAGCTCATTACAAACTTTTTCATATATATCTTGTTCATTCTTAATGGTATCAATTAAAAACATTTTATCGTTTTTGTATTCTTTTAATCCTCGCATATAAAAGAGTTTATCCTTATCTAAAATAATAAAAGGCATTATATTATTCTTTAGACATAATCATTCTACCAACACGGCCATTACCATCACCGAAAGGATTGATTCTTTCAAATCTAACATGAAACTCTTCAATTTAACTAAATCCATTTTAAACACCTTATCCATAATAAAAGCCGAGTTAATTAACACTCGACTGAAATACTAATTGGTAGCGAGAGGGGGATTCGAACCCTCGACCTTTCGGGTATGAACCGAGTGCTCTAGCCAACTGAGCTACCTCGCCAAATCAAGAACAATTTAATATTATCATAGTTTTAAACGTTTGACAACCTTTTTTTGAAAAATTTTAGTTATATGATAAAATCTTGATTTTTTCTTCACTTAATTTATAATTATCATCTAATGATTTATGAATATCTACTAGCTCTTCTCTTCTAGTTTTTAACATATCAGTTACATTTTCTAAATCCCTAAATAGTTCTTTAAAAGGATTAGTATCTAAATAATCTTTATACTTACTCTTTAATTCTTTCTCCATCTTAGTAATAGTATCAAAATTAGTATCTATCTTCTTAATAAAAGAATCAATATCATCTATTCCTTTTAGTATTTCCTTCTGGAAGTCTTCACAAATAGATTGATAATTAGTATTATCACTATAAGTATTTTCTAATACTTTAGATATTAAATAACTCTCCACTAAAATAAATGATAAAGAAGCTTTCTTAGGAGTCTTACGATATAGTTCCATTGCTAACATGAGATAAAATAGTTTCTTAGCTGTATTATTTTTCTTCTTAGAACTATTAACTTTATCTAACTTATCTTTCATATCTTTACTAAAAGAATTAAATAAATCACTTTCTCTTTTTATCTCATCATTTAATTCATAGAAAAGTTTTATTTCTTTTTCCTTTTCTTCTTTAGTATCATCTACTTCTTTTAATTCTTTCTCTTTTTCTTCTAGTTTCTTAATTAGATCATCTGATAAATCAATTACATTCTTTGTCGATTTATATTCTTGTTCTTTTATCTTTTTTTCCTTCATTTTATCACAACCATAAGTGATATTATACTGATATTTTAAAAAAATAGCAACCAGTTGATGAATAAATAAAGCTTAGTAAAAAGATATTGTTCTATTGGTATAGAAATAATGAAAGGGGGATTATTCTTAGTTATTTTCTTACTAACTATTTTAGCAAAGTTTGTTAAGTCTTTCTTCTCTAATAAATTAAATAATAAATGTTGATACTTCGTCATCTTTAAAGCTTTATCTTTATAAATAAAATCAGATTTATCTTTGTTATCAATCATTACTTGATTAAATCCTGTATAATAAGCACCTGGTAAAATAGTAGTAATACTAACATCTAAGCCTTGATATAAACATTCTAATCTTAAAGTATTTGCTAAATGATAAAGACTTAACTTAGTATAAGTATAACTATATAGATAAGGAAGAGGAAGAAAACCTGCAAGAGAAGAAGTAAGTACTATTCTCCCCTTTTTTCTATTTTTTAAATATTTCTTTATTAATTTAATATTTCCTAAGATATTAACATTAAAAGTATCCGTTAGATAATTACTATTTAATTCTAAAATACTACCCCCTTTTCCAATAGAAGCATTTAGATAAAGAATATCAATGTCATTTGGAATAGTATAATTATCAGTAGTAAGATCAAGAACTACCGGAAACATTATTAGCTTTTCTCTTTTTAGTTTTTCATTTAGATACTCTTCTTCTTTTAGTGTTCTAACCCCTAAATAAACAATATGTCCTTTAATAGCTAACTCCTTAGCTACACTATATCCTAAACCTGATATACCACCTGTAATTAATATTTTCATTTTTATCACCCAGTATTAACATAACCAAAAAGACTCCTATTTATTAGAAGTCTTATATATATGAAAGGATACACCTTTCTTCTCGTTTTTAATTGTAATGTCATAATCCATGAGTAGTAATGTTTTTTTAACTATGGATAGACCTAGTCCAAACTCTCCTTTAATACCTTTTCGGAACGGAGTAAATATTCCATCAAGTAAAGAAGCTTCAATATTTGGACCATCATTATATAAAGTTAAACGATTATTCTTGGCAGTTATCTTAATCGTTTTATCAGCATACCGTAAAAAGTTAGCTAAGAGGTTATCGATTATTGTTTCAAAGTATTCTTCTGTTCCATAGAATTTACTATTCTTATCAAAGGAAACAATAAACTTGACATCGCGTCTTCTAAATTTGAATTCACGAATTGCAGCTTCTACTATTTTTTTCATATCAACTACGGTATACTCTTTTTTCATATTATCATTCAAATAGTCTAATTTATTTAAATATAAAAGTGAATGTACTTTTAATTCTAGTTTATCTGTTTGTTCACTAATAACAGATAATACGGTTGAAGCATCTTCCATATCATCATGGTAAGCTTCAATATATGACTTTATAACGGTGAGAGGTGTTTTAAAGTCATGTGATATATTTTGATACATTTGATTGCGGTATTCTTCTTGATTTTTTAAAGAAACACGCATATCTTCAATTGCCATTTCTAAAGATTTAATTTCATCTTCAATAGCAAAGGATAGAGAGTGGTCATAAGTATCATCATCAATATGATCAATTTTTTGTTTTAATCTTTCAATTTTCTTAACAATGATACTACTCCACAATATTAGTAAAAAGGCAATTATTAGAAATGTTACTAATACTACTGGTAGAATTGAATTTAGAATATCTGTCTTTGTTTTTAATATATAACTATCGTTAGTAAGAGCAATCTTGGTAACATTATCATTATGGAGTGTGTAATAATAATAAACCTGATTGCGATAGACAAATCTTCCATAATTATCTTTTATATAATGTAAAATGTCATTTACGTTTTTAAATTTCATCAAGTCGTGTAAATTTTCACTATAGGCAGAGGTTTCACCAAACTTATAGATATAAGCAATTTCGCTATCTCCTAAGTTCTTATCAATATCAGACTCGATAAATTCTAACGGTTCTTTTAAATAATTATAAATATTTTTCTCAGTTATGGGTACTACAACTTGGGGTAAAATTATTCCTAACATTAAGAAGGTAATAGCAAATATTATTAAGATTAATAAGAATAACTGATGGCTTAGTTTTCCAGATACTTTCATAAACTTAACCTATATCCGTAACCATAAACAGTTAATATATTTAAATCACTACACTTTTTTCTTAACCTTCTAACGAGATCATCGACCGCTCGGTCACTTCCAAAGTAGTCATCTCCCCATACTTGTTCTAATATTTCATCTCTTGAAAAACTCTTGTCAATATTTTTAGAAAGTAGAATTAATAAATCAAATTCAAGAGTTGTTAGTTTTATTTCTTTATCATTTTTACTTACAACACGTCTATCTAAATCGACCTGATAAGAGGCAATGGTCAATATATGACTTTCTTTTTGCTTGTAAGCTCGTTTTATTATATTATTAACACGTAAGACTAATTCCTTACTTGAATAGGGTTTTGTTATGTAATCATCGCTCCCTAACTCTAGGCCTAAAATTCGGTCCAAATCCTGATCCCTTGCCGAGGTAAATAAAACAGGCACATCAGGATATTTTTCACGAATTGCTTTGATTACATCATAACCATTAACATCATCTCCTAACATAATATCTAGTATCCAAACATCAACAGGGTTACCAATATAATTAATAGCATCCGTTCCTTTTTCAAAACAAGTAACTTCATACCCTGCTTTTTCTAGATATAATTTTACAACCGTTTGTAAATCAACTTCATCTTCTACAAAACATATTTTATACATCTTTAAATCACCACCACTAGTATATCATTTATCTATTCATTTATCACCTTCTTTTTACTATTTATCTAATTAACATTAGTAGCTTTATTTGTTTTAATTTATTCATCTATCACTTCCTTTCATGAGTTAAGTATAGCTAATAAATTTGGTAAAAATATCTAGAAAATGTGGGAAATTGTGGGATTTTTAAATATTATATTAATTATTGGTCATAATAGTTTTAGAGGTGATTTTACTATGTATGAAAAGATTTTTAATAAATTAAAAGCTAATACTGATTTAGTTACACATGAGTTTTACCTAGGAAAAAATAAATTAAATCTTATTCATAACGAAGTATTATGTAGTAGTGACTTTATTAATCATTTCATTTTAATGAAACTTACTACTCTAAAAGTAAATATTAATGATGATATTATTACTTTTCTTTATAATAATCTTCCTGATAATACAGTTAAAATTTTAACTAAAGAAGAAGAAATGCTTGATTATATATATAAAGGTTTTGTACTTATTATTTATCAAGATAAAGCAATAGCGATTGAAGCGAAAGCAACTCTTGATAGAGGAATAAATGATGCTAGTAGTGAAATCACAATTAGAGGTAGTAAAGATGCTTTTAATGAAAATTTTAATACTAACTTAGGTCTTATTAGAAGAAGATTACGAAGTGAAAACTGTTTTAGTGAATCTTTCTTTATTGGAAAAGAATCAAGAACTAAAACAGCTATTGTTTATATGAAAAATATTGCTTCTTCTAATACAGTTAATAAAGTTAAAGGTATTCTTAAAGAGATAAAAATAGATGGTATTATTGATAGTGGTAGTTTAAAAAGTTATTTAGAAGATGATAAAAATTTTCTTTTCCCAACTGTTTTAATGACTGAACGACCTGATAGAGTTAGTCAAGCTCTTCTTGAAGGAAAGGTGTGTATTGTAGTTGATAATTCACCTTATGTTTTAATAACACCTTCTTTCTTTATTGATTTTTTACATACTCCTGATGATTATTATCAAAAAGCAATTAATGTTAGTTTCATTAGGATAATAAGATTACTTGCTTTTATTATTTCTATTTTTACTCCTGCTTTATATATTGCTCTTACTACTCATAATCAAGAAGCTCTTCCCCTACCTTTTCTTCTTAACTTTATGGCTCAAAGAGAAAGTGTACCTTTCTCTGCTTTAACAGAAGCACTTTTTATGAGTATTTCTTTTGAAATATTAAGAGAAAGTGATATTAGAAAGCAATCATCAACTGGTAGTGCTGTTTCTATTCTTGGTGGTTTAATACTAGGAGATGCAGCTGTATCAGCTGGTATTATCTCCCCTATTATGATTATTGTTATTTCGATATCAGCTATCTCAGGACTTGCTTTTTCTTCCCAAGAAATGATTGCATCTCTTCGTTGGTTACGTTTTTTAATGATGTTCCTTGCTATGTTTTTTGGTATATTTGGTATCTATATAGGTTTCTTATTCTTACTTTCCTCACTAGTTACTACTAAAGCACTAGATTACCCTTACTTCGCCCCTTTTTCTCCATTAATTAAAGAAGAATTAGGAGATAGCATTATTAAACTTAGAAGTAAAAAACGTCTTAAAAGGAATCCCTTACTAACTAAAAATAAGAAAAGAGGTAATTAAATGAAAAAGATGATTATACCTATCTTAATACTATTACTACTTACTGGTTATACTCCTTATGTTGAAATGAACGACTTGGTTATTGTAGATATGATAGGTCTTGAAAAAGTTAATGATAAGTATCTTTTAACTGTTAATACTATTAAGGAGGAAAAGACTGATAATGCTACTAAATCAATTTACCAAGTCTCTACTTTTGAAGGTAATAGTCTAGGAAGTATCTTTCTTAAAGCTAAAAAGATTAATAATAAGAAGGCTTACTATGGTCATTTAAAGTTAGTAGTATTTCAAAGTAAGTTATTAGATAAAGAAATAATTAATTACTTTCAAAAACAATTTACACAAATGAATTATTTAATAGTAGGTACTAATAGTAATATTAAAAGTTTATTTAAAAAGTATGATAGTAGCAGTAAAATAATTAAAGAAATAAATAAAAAAAGAATAGATGATGCTAATATCTATCTTAGTACTTTTGAAGATTATCTAAAGGATATTGTTAATAAAAAAAGAGAAAGTACTCTTCCTATTATTTCTTTATATAAGAGTTTGACAACTACTGGATTAGAAGTTTACCAAAAGAATATTTTAATAGATGCTAAACAGGCAAAGATCAATTATCTTTTAAATAATAAGTTAACATCTTTTCATCAAGAAATAACTATTAATAATAAGTCTTATGAAGTAGAATTTAATAATGTTAAGTCTATGTTAGTAAAAGATACTGTTACTATAGCAATGGATATATCTTCTAGTGATATTAATAATAGTAAGAAGTTAATAAATTCTATTAAAAAGTTATTCAAAAAGGAGATTAATGAGTTTCTAACATATCAGAAAGATAACAATATAAAGACAACTTTAATTAATCCTAATAAAAAAATTAATATTAAAATAAAGATAGGAGAAAACAATTATGATCAAGAATAAAAATAATCAGTTATATATCTTTAGTCTAGCTTTCTTCTTTACCCACTTTTTCTTTCTCTTATATGGACATAATATAATAAGGATAAGTGGTAATGATACTTTAATTGCTTGTTTACTAGGAATTATTATTGATGTATTTTTATTTACTATTACTAAAAATATTATCTATAAAAAGATTAATCCTAGTTATTTATTAATACCAGTTATTATTATCTTTACTATTATTCTTTTAAAAGATACAGCTATCTTTATTAATAGAAACTTCTTAAGAGAATGTAATATTTTCTATTTAATTATTTTACTTATCTTAACATCTCTACTAATTTCTAAAAGAGAACTAGATCAAATAGCCCATCTTGCCTTCATCTCTTTAATAATCTTTATTATTTTATTTGTAATTCAAATATCAGGTGCTACTCACTCCCTTGATATAGCTTATTTATCTAGTAGTTTTAACTTCACTAGTATTATTAAAGGAGCCTTACTATTTAGTAGTTATACTTATCTACCTTTTCTTTTATTTAGTATCTTTGCTACTGATAAAACTAAAAAAATGAGAAAAGCTTATCTTTTAGGATTTCTCTTCTCATTATTAATTATTATCTTAGAATATTTTCTAATAGCCCTACTACCATCATTACTACTTAGTAAATACTATGACTATCCTTATATGTTAGTAATGAATAAAATATCATCATTCTTAATCTTTAATAGATTCTATGCTATTTTTAATATATTTCTAATTCTTGACCAAACAATTGTCTTAGCTTGTTTATTTTCTTTTCTAAAAGGTTTTATAGTAAGAATAAAGTCTTATATTAGAATATCAAATTAATATAAATTCCGTGCGAAATGCACATATTTCACTAGTATTTTTCGTACAATATGTACGTTTTTTCAAAAAAAGTAAGAAAGATTAGAATCTTCCTCCACCTCCGCCTCCACCGAAGCTTCCGCCACCACCAACTGATCCACCAGAGAAACCTCCTCCTGATGAAGATGATGAAGCAGCTATCGAACTTCTTGATGAAGAAATTGCTTGATTAACTGAATGGGAAATACTACTACTTACAGCATAACCAATATAATTAAAATCATTACCATAATAATATGGATACATATCATTAACATTTTCCATAGAAGCCATTTTTATTTTCATCTGTTTAGATAATTTATCAGCACAACCTAAAACAGTTGCATACACTAAATATTTATCCCAGAAAGGAACTTCTAATAATTCCTTTTCATCAAATCTTGAAAAGTCTTCTAAGAACTTTTTATGGGCCATCCACATCTTATATTCTCTAGCCCCATTTGGAGTATAGTTTTTTTGTCCTCCAATAATAAGAGCAAGAATTGGTCCAATAATAACTGCCATAGTAGCTGGAAAAAAGTCAATATCAAAAGTATATCCTAAGAACATTACTACTATACCAAGTAAAGACACAATAACTGCTACTATCTGTATACCACTCATACTAGCAAAGAATACTCTTTTTTTACCTTCATTTACTCCTGACTTGATAAATTCATTATATAAAGCAATAATATTTCTTGCATTTAATTCACTAGAACAATACTTTTTAATTTTATTAAGTTCAACACTAGTACCATCACCAATTTTGTCAATAAACATCCTTATTGCTAATTCTTCAGATTGAGTTAAACCAGTTCTTTTATCTTTATCTAAAATAAGTCGATAATTTTTCTTATCAATATCAGTTGCTTCTACTTTCAATACTTTCTTATAAATAAGATTTAATATTGTAGCAGATAAACTCTTTTCTGATACATTTTTATTTAATAAATATTCTAAAACTTCAGGTCCATAATCCCCTGGAAAGTCACGATAATACTCCATAGCAAAATCTGTCTTTTTAGAATCACGTGTCTTCTTAATAGCTAAAACCGTTAGAATAATTACTGCTATATACCAAATAATTGTTACTGTCTTAACAATATCATTTTCTTTTTTGATCTTCTCTCTTATAGCATTTGCTTCATTAGCTAGCTTTGTTTGATAAGCAATAATATCTTCCTTAGCAGTCATTCCACTAAACTTAGTAGCATTTGGTACTAAATTTTTATTAAATAACATTCTTATACTAACAGCATTATAAGCCCCAACAAAATCTGATGTAGCTAGTGCTTTCTTATTGTCTACTCTTTTCATATAACCATTTAAAGGTCCATGTAACCATGCTCTAAAGTCGCTATCTTCACCAGGTAAATTAACTTGAACTTTAAAGTCCTTAATATTTTCTTCATATTCATTACTAAAAATATTAAAAGCAAATTCAGCTATATCATTATGTACTACTACTACATTAGGAATAGTATATTCAAGATAAAATGCTTCCTTCTTACTAGAAGGATTATAAATAAGTAAGTTAACTCCATTAAAGGTATCTTCATTAGTATAAACACCACTATCACCTTTATTAGCATAATTTACTAATGTAAAATAATTAACAGCATCATTTAAACTATTAAAAGTCAAATTACTTTTACTAACACTAGAAACTTTTAAATCAGTAATACCACTCCCATTATAAATACTACTTCCTTCCAAGTCACTTACTACTCCACTAAACTCTTTAGCATTTCTATTTTTATAATTTATAGTTCTTCTTAAACCATTATAACTACCAGTTAATTCAAATATTTCTTTAACTTTAATACTGCCATCTGTCTTTATATCTATATTACTATAGAATTTTTCTGTCGTTTCTACAGCTTTAACTGTAGTAGGACTAAATATAAAGAAACAAGCGATAAGAATAAATAAATATCGTTTTTTCATAGTTCCTCCTAAAAAGACTTGCATATATAGCAAGTCCTATTCAAATGATACTTTTGGTACTTCTCTATCTTTTTCATCTACTTTAAAGAATGTTTCTTCTTTAAAATGACAAAGATTAGCAACTATATTACTAGGAATAGTTTGCACTTTATTATTATAAGTAAGTACTGTATCATTATAAAATTGTCGCATCATGCTAATTTTTTCTTCAGAATCTTTTAGATTTTCTTGTAAATCCACAAAATTTTCATTAGCTTTTAATTCTGGATAAGCTTCAGCTAAAGCAAATAGTCTGTTTAAAACACCAGATAATTCTCCACTTGCTTTAATTTCTTCTTCTTTAGTAGAAGCACTAGAAAATGTATTTCTTGCTTTTACTACTTCTTCAAAGGTACTTTTTTCATGTTTAGCATATCCTTTTACTGTTTCTACTAAATTAGGAATAAGATCAGCTCTTCTTTTTAGTTGAACTTCAATCTGGCTCCATTGATCTCTTGTTCTATTTCTTAATCCTATTAATGTATTATAAGTAGCAATGAACCATAGAAGAATAATTACAACTATAGCAATAAGTACAATTAACCACACAGGCATTTCTCTCTCCTCCTTCAATTTAAGTATATCTTAATTTTTGAAAAAGCAAAAGCCTTTTTAGTATAATATTCAATTTTTTGGTAAAAATATGTCTAGGAGATGATAAAAATGAATTTAAGTATAAGAAATTATATTATTAGCAATTTTAAAAATGATGATTTAGATGAGTTAGAAAAAGCAATTGATGAATCGATTGCAGAAAATGATGAAGAAACATTACCTGGTATGGGAGTATTTTTAGAACTTATCTGGAAAGGTGCTGATGATAAGTTGAAACAAGAAATGTTGTCCATTATTAAAGAAAAAATTAATAGTTCTAATTAGTAAAAAAATATAGGTGCAGAAAACATCTATATTTATTTTTTGATAAGTTTCTTCTCAGTGTTAAAGTAGTTCATAATATCGATAGCATTATATGAATCTAAGTTTTCCGTAATATCTATCATCTTTTCATTTGTATCAGCTCTATTAGATGCTAATACTTGATTAGTGAGCATAGTACCAACTAAGTACTTATAAGTAGTTATCATCAATCCACCTTCTGATAAGAGTTTAAAAGTTCTATTATCACAAGTTGCGTCAGCTTGTTCTTCAGTAAGTCCTTCTTCAATCATATCTTCTCTAACTATTTGACCATTATTTTTATATTTGTTAACTTCTGAAAGTAATGAAAAATAAGTATCATAAAAATATTTACACGCTCTATTCTGATTATCTATTGTATCTGTAACAATCTCATCACTATATCCTTTATAAACCAAAAATTGGGCTGCTATATTTTCATAATATGTGGTAGGAAAATCATAAAGAGAAATTCGTTCATTACCGTTCTTGCTAGTAATAAAATGTATAAATTTACTTGTTAGGAAGATAAAATCTCTAGTAGTATCACTGACTTTTGTAAATTTAAATTCATTTTCAGCATTAAAGTAGATAAGTTTTTCTTCTCGAAGCCATGAATAATCTTGTTTCCAACTATCTGGAGCATTAATATGATTTAAAAACTCCTTAAATAATTCGTCTATTTTTTCAGGTGCTAATTCTTCCAATCTTTCAAGGTTTGAGTTTGGTTGTTCAAGAGCTGGTATTTTTTCTTTCATGTTATCTAAGAACCAATCCAAATTATCATAGAAAAATGAATCGCCTTCTTTTAAACTATAACTACTTGTATTTAATAAATAATTAAAAGCATCATATCTAACATTATCTCTTATCCAATAAAATAATTTAATACCATTTTCTCTTTTATCCAATAAATCAACTATCTTATCCACATCATAATTACAATACTTAATAGCCAATAAAAAGTATGTAAAATCAGGTGATATTTTTTTCTTAAATTTTAATAATGGTTTAGAATCATCTTTAACAGTATCTCTCAATGAAATTATATAAGTTTTTAAGAGAAAATTTTTATAATTGATGATATTATCAAATTCAAAAGTTTTTAACTTATTTAGTACCATTTTATTAGCTAAAGAGTAAAAATCTTTAACATCAACTTTTATTGTTTTTTCTTCTGCTACCGAATCAGTTAGAAAGCTATTATTTTCTAGAAACTTTAAAGCTTTTTTAGCATCATTTTCTTGACCACTTTCATAAGTAATAGTTATTCTATTCTTTGTTATTTGCATAATACTCCTCCATCTATGGAAAATATATTACATCATTAATTTTATTTTGACAACCACTATTTTTTAATAAGTCTCTTCTCAGTATTAAAGTAGTTCATAATATCTTTAGAATTATATGAATCTAGATTTTCTGTAATATCAATCATCTTCTCTTTTTTATCAATTCTTTCTGATGCTAAGACTTGATTAGCAAGGATTGTTCCCATTAAATAACTATATTTTGATAAATTATCTTGACTAGTAGAGAAAAGTTCTTCTATCTTACTATCACATACTTCTTTAGCCATATCTTTACTATTAAATGGTCCTTTATTTTTATACTTATTAATATCTAAAAGCAAAGGAATATATTTATTATAAACAAACAAATTACCATTATTTCTTCTAATTATTATATCTTTAATAATATCTTCGCTATACCCATTAGCAACTAAAAACTCAGCAGCAATATCTTCATAGTAGATAGAAGGAAATTCTTTAAGGTGTTTTGATGGTTCATTTTTTCTAAGTGTAATATAATTAATAAATTCGTGAACAAAAGTAAGAAACATTTTAGTAGAACAATCTGATTCAACATAAATTATTCCTTTACTATATTTATCTTTTCTATAATAAACACCATTTTCTATTTCCTCATTATATTTAAATACAATACGTTTTTCTTCTTTTAACATTTCGTAGTTTTTTCTCCACTCATCTGGAGCATTTATATAAGTCAAATAATTATTAAATAAACTATTAAATTCTTCCCCTGATAACTTTTCTAATTTAAGATTTTCTCTACTTTCTCCATAATAAGAATTTATCTTTTGATAGTTTTTACTTTCTTCTTGCATATTATCTAAGAAATATTCAAGGTTATCATAAAACTCAAAATCTGATTTTTCTAAATAATTTGCACCAAAGTCTAATAGATAATTATAAGTATCATACCTAGAAGTTTCTTTCAACCAAGCAAATAGTTTAGTTCTATTTTTCTTATTATCTAAATGGTTAATTATTTTCTTAACATCAAGTTTATAATACCTACTAGCAAGTAAAAAATTAATTGTATCAACAGAATAAGGATTATCCAACTCAAATAATGGTTTAATATCAGCAGAAAAACCATTTGATAATAAAGATAGATGTAATATTTTTAAAAAATCCTCATCATTAATCATCTTATCAATTTGAGAATATTTAATCATATCATTTATCATAACATCAACTAAATTATAAAAGTCTTCAACATCTATATGAACATTTGTTTTCAAATTAAAATTCTTAGTTAAGAAAGTATTACGTTTTAAAAAGTCTAAACACCTTTTAACTTCTTTAATTTGATTTTCTTCATATATTATAGTTATTCCATTTTTAGTTACTTGCATACCAGTCACTCCCATTTACGAGCTATTATTATACAGCATTATCAGTCATTTAGGCAATATAAAAAGATAGATTAATTAATTCACTAAAATCTTAACCTATCTTTTCTTTTTAATTACTAGGTAGTAGAAACAACATAGGGATTTAAAGCAGTTCCATCTCCCTTAGTTACTTGTGTATCTGCCTTTAGGTTGATAACTGGACGGACCCCAAAGGAATTCGTGACGTAATATCCTCGATACAAGTTGCCTGAAGAATTCACGTATAAATGTTAATATAGAAAGTAATAATATACTCTATATAATTTATTTCAAACTAAATTATATATGTCTTTTTGACTATCTTTTTATATCTTCTTAAATGTCCGTAAAGCCTTATTTTATCGGCTCTACGGGCATTTTGCTTTT
>RKAV01000039.1 GCA_014846175.1 bacterium
AGTTGCGATGGCTGGTGCACTAAGTTATAAATCAAATATAAATAATTATTTATGCACCGGAGCAACTCAATGGACTATGACACCTATTATTTTTGCTTTTCATTCCCTTTCCATATATAACTTAAGTGTCGATAATGATGGCTCATTAACTTTTGAATATGCTGTTCCAGGTGCAATTGGGGTAAGACCAGTTATAAATTTAAAAGCTGATATACTGATAACTAAAGGAGACGGAACGGCACTGAGTCCATTTGTTATTGAATCATAGGAAGGAGTATAAAAATGAATAAGAATAAAATAAAGAGTATTATAACTATTAGTTTTTCTATATTTCTATTACTAATAGTAGTAGGTATCAGCTACGCAGCATACAACTATAGTGGAATAGGTCAAAAGGCAAATACTATTACAACAGGAGCAATTAGTATGACTTATACGGAATCTACTAATTCTATAGCATTAAGTAACGCCTTACCAACAACTGATGCAACAGGAAAGAAAAGAAAGAATACTGGTGAATACTTTGATTTCACTGTTAAATCATCTATAAAAGGTAATACTGATATCAATTATGAAATAGCAGCAAAAGAAGAAAATGGTAATATCTTTTCTGGTAAGAATATAAAGTATTACTTAACAAAAGTAAATAGTGATGGAACAGAAACAGAGGTAATGGCACCAAGAACATATTATGAAGAACCATCAGGAAATGTTTATACCGGAAGACCAGCAGATATGATGAGCTTATTTGTAGGTAATCTAAATCAACAAGGAGATACAACTATAAATTATAGATTAAGACTATGGGTAGATGAAAATTATAATCCCCAAAATGATAATGGTGGATTAACATATAAAATAAAAGTAAATGTTTATGGACAAACAAGTGATACCGTAGCACAAGCTGAAGATACTTATTGTAAAGATAATGGATTTACTAAATTATCAGATTGTATGTTAGTAATGAATAATCATGAAGCTACAACTGATATAGCTAAAACTAATATTAAAGCAAAAGGAACACCAGACTTTAGTAAAATAGCACCAAATGATACTGAAACAGATGGACTATATATGGCTGAAGATGATGAAGGGGAAAGCTATTATTATAGAGGAGCAGTAAAGAACAACTATGTATCATTTGCAGGATTTATTTGGAGAATAATAAGACGTAATGGAGATGGAAGTGTTAGAATGATTTACTCAGGTAAATCAACAACAGATACAGGTGAAGCAGTAACAATAGGTAATTCACCATTCAATAGTAAGTATTGGGATCCTACCTACGAAGGATATAAATATAATGAAGACTTTGAATTGCATGAAAATAATTCTACTACTAGGTATGATTGGTTTTTTAATACGAAAAAGTATAACTATGGAACAGGATATACCTTTGATTCTTCTACCAAGAAGTTCACATTAACTGGAACAATAAAACAATTAACATGGAAAGATAATCATGATGAGATAGTAAAAAATCAGTTATATAGTTGTTTGGAAACATCATGTAATGTAATTTATAAAGTAACAGGATATCAAAATGATACAAGAATGACAGTAAAACCAATAAGTTATAATTCAAAAAGTTTAGCAACAGCTCAAACGAATAATACAAATTCGGCTATTAAAACAACCATAGATACTTGGTATAAAAATAATCTAACAGCTTATACTTCAAAATTAGCTGATGAAACATTTTGCAATGATAGAAGTATCTCAAGTGGTTCGGGTTATTTAACATCTCCTACAACTTACTATAGACCATTCAATAGTTTATATAACAAAAAAACATTAAGTTTAAAATGTATACAATCTAATGATAAATTAAAAGTAGCAAATACAAGTGCTACGTTAGATTATCCAATATCACTTATCACAGCAGATGAAACAGCAATGGCTGGTGGTGTATTCGATACTGCAAATACAAATTATTATTTATATAGTGGACAATCATTTTATACACTGACCCCATCTTACTTCGACTCAGGTAATTCTCGTGCTAACGTTTGGACGGTACAACATTCAGGTGTTCTTGACTGGTACAGTGTCTATTTCTCCTTTGGAGTAAGACCAGTAATAAATCTAAAATCTGATACTTTAATAACTAAAGGTGATGGAACGGCACTAAATCCCTTCACCGTTTGATATGGTATGTAAAAATACATATCATATTTTTTGATATTCCTTGAATAACATCTTTCCTATAGATATAATATAAGAGATGAATTATGAAAGGAGCAATATTATGGTAGCAAGAGTATTAGTAGAAGTAATGAATAAATCTTTAGATAAGACTTTTTCCTATTTAGTACCTGAAGAATTAATTAATATAGTTGCAGTAGGTAAAAGAGTAATTGTTCCTTTTGGTAATAGACAAGTAGAAGGATTCATTTTAGAATTAACTAAAGAAATGGATACAAGTTATCAACTTAAGGAAATAATTAGTATAAATAATGATGTTGTTTTAAATGAAGAACTATTATTACTAGGTAAGAAAATTAGTAAGATGACATTAGCACCTTTGATTAGTTGTTATCAGGCGATGCTTCCTAAGGCTTTAAAGGTTAAACAAAAGAGGGAAATTACTAAGAAGTATGATACTTACTATAAAATTATCAATACTAATTGTAAGTTAAGTAGTAAGCAGTTAGAAGTAGTTAATTTAATTAAAGATAAATTAGTAAGTGAAAAAGATTTAGTTGATATAAATAACATAAGTAAAGCAAGACTTAATACTTTAGTAGAGAAGAATGTTTTAGCTAAGGAGATAAGAGAAAGTTATCGTTTAGAACATAATAATCTAATAGAAGAAAAAAATAAATTAACAGCACTACAGGAGAGTGCTGTTAAAGAAATTATTAGTAGTAAAGATATGGTTTACTTATTACATGGCGTTACTGGTAGTGGAAAGACGGAAGTTTATATGTCTTTAATAGAAGAAGGATTAACTCTTTCTAAGCAAAGTATTGTTTTAGTACCTGAAATATCATTAACACCACAAACTTTAGCTCGTTTTGAAAAAAGATTTGGTAGACGTGTTGCTGTTTTTCATAGTGCCTTATCAGAAGGTGAAAAGTATGATGAATATAGAAGAGTAGCAAGGGGAGAAGTAGATGTAGTAGTAGGAACTAGAAGTGCTATCTTTGCTCCCTTAAAAGATATTTCCTATATCATTATGGATGAAGAACATAGTGATTCTTACAAACAAGAAAATACTCCTCGTTATGATACTAAATTAGTAGCTTTAGAACGCTGTAAATATCACAATGCTAAGTTAGTACTTGGTAGTGCTACTCCCACTTTAGAAAGTTATGCTAGAGCATTAAAAGGAAACTATCATTTAGTTAATCTTAAAGAAAGAGTAGGAGGAAGAAATCTTCCTAAGGTAGAATTTGTTGATATGAATAAAGCCTTAGCTAAAGCAAAAGGACACTTCTCTTTAGAACTAATTAAAAGAATAGAAGAGACTTTAGCAAGAAATGAACAAGTAATCCTCTTACTTAATAGAAGAGGTTATTCTTCTGTTTTGTCTTGTAAAAACTGTGGTTATGTTATGAAATGTCCTAATTGTGATATATCCTTAACCTATCATAAAACTAATAACTTACTAAGATGTCATTACTGTGGCTATGCTACTAACTATCCAAAAGTTTGTCCCGAATGCCAAGAAGAAGCATTAAGAGATTTAGGAGTTGGAACAGAAAAAATAGAAGAAGAATTAAAAACCTTATTTAAAGACACTAAAATATTAAGAATGGATGTTGATACAACTAGTAAAAAGAATGCCCACCAAAAAATAATAGAAAGTTTTGGGAAAGGTGAGGCCTCTATTTTAATTGGTACGCAAATGGTTGCTAAAGGACTTGATTTTCAAAATGTTACCTTAGTAGGAGTAATTAATACTGATACCTCCCTTATGATACCAGACTTTAGAAGTAGTGAAGTTACCTTTGATTTATTAAGTCAAGTAGCAGGAAGAAGTGGAAGAGCAAAAGATGGATTAGTTGTTTTTCAAACCTATAATAAAGACCACTATGCTATAAAATGTGCTAGTAACCATGATTATATAACCTTCTTCAAAGAAGAAATGTCTATTAGGAAAATGATGAAGTATCCACCGTATTATTATTTAGTACTGATTAAAATTAATAGTAAAGATGAAACTACTTCTTTAAAAGAAGCTGTAAGATGTGAGAAAGTCTTAAAAAAATATTTAGATAAAACTATTCTATTAGGCCCTACTAAAGCGATTATCTTTAAAAAGATGAATATTTATACTTATCAAATAATTTTAAAATATCAATATCAAGATAATATTTATGAGATACTTGATAAACTACTAAACTACTATGCTACTAAGAAAATAGTAGAAGTATCAGTTACTTTCAATCCTGTCCACTTATAGCATTTTTCTAAAAAATTAGACATATTATTTAATGGTGATAATATGTTATTTCAACTATTTAATAGTTTAAGATGTTTCTTTACATTTACTGCAAGTTATTCTAATCAAGTATTTAAAGAACCTTTAACAAAAGAAGAGGAAGAAGAAAAAATTAAGAAGATGCAAGAAGGAGATATAGACGCTAGAAATGATTTAATAGAACATAATCTAAGATTAGTTGCTCATATTGTTAAGAAATTTGATTATAAAAATGTAGATCAAGATGACTTAATTAGTATTGGTACAATAGGACTTATAAAAGGAGTAGATAGTTTCCTTACTAGTAAAGGTAATAGATTAACTACTTATTGTGCTAAGTGTATTCAAAATGAAATACTTATGTACTTTAGAGCTAATAATAAAAACAATAAAAATATATCTTTAAATGAACCAATTGGATTTGATAAAGAAGGAAATGAAATATCAATATTAGATATTTTAAAAGCTCCCAAACCTGACTTTGTAGAAGAAATAAGTAAAAAAGATAATGTCTTACTATTAAATGATTATTTAGAAGTATTAACAGATAGAGAAAAAGATATTATTGAAAAAAGATATGGTTTATACGGAACTACTCCCTTAACGCAAAAGAAAATAGCTAGTAATATGAAAATATCAAGAAGTTATGTATCAAGAATTGAAAAGAGAGCTTTAACTAAGATACTTAGAGAGTTTATTAAAAACAATCACTATGAAGAATTAGATAAGTAATTATCTTTTTCTTTTTAATATAAAAAAAACTTCCTTAAAGAAGTTTATTTACAAGTTGCGCCAAGTTTTTCATATAGACTTTTAACACTACTAACTTTAATCTTACCATCAGTTATTATTTGACTATTGGCTTTATCAATTTCAATTAGCTTATTAGTATCAATCTTAGAATAATTAATATCAACTTTAGATATTAGTTTATTGCCTCTAATAGCAATGTTATAATTATAAAACTTTACATTCTTATAAGGCTCATAAACTTTTTCAATTTGCTCTTTATAACCTTTAAGAGATTGATTATTTTCCATTTGAATTGATTCTTCACTCTTTATGCGTGTAACATCATCACCCTCATAATAAACCTTATAATTTAAACTAGTCTTCATACCATTTTTATTTACACTTCTAGTACAAGTCATAACATTACCATTATTAACAATATCCTTACTATTAGATGAACAACCAGTTATTAAAAACACTCCCACCATAACAATTGCTAAAAATAAATATCTTTTTTTCATCTTATTTCCTCCTATAATATTACTTTATCATAAAACTATTACTATTTCCACATCTTTCGACAAATTAATTAAACAGTTATTGCTATGTTAGTATTGGTGATAATATGTATAAGAAATTTATATTTTCCTTAATAATAGCAATAGCTAGTGGTACAATTCTTGGTCATACTCTATTTGAAAAATTTAAAGAAGAAGAACAAACAGTATTTAATTATAAAACACCTGTTTATTTCTTAAGAGAAGGTGTTTACGACAACTTAGATTACGCCTTAGAAAGTGCTAATAAATTCGCTACTAAAATTATCGTGAAAGATAAAGCTAAATACTATCTTTACTTAGCTATTTCTAAAAATGAAGACAATTTAGCAATGATTAAAAAAATTTATAATAATAATAATTTAGTAGTAGAAACTAAGAATATTAATAATGAAAGTTTCTTAACCGTTCTTGACCAAATGGAAAATCTATTAAAGAAAACATCTAATAACGAAGAGAAACTTACTATTGAGAAAGTAATACTAGCTAATTATGAAGAATTAGTTTTAAATAATTAAAGGGTAAAACAAATATCTAATGTTTATAATTAATTAGGGGTGATTAAATGAAAGTTAAAGAAATACCTGTTAATGAAAGACCAAGAGAGAAATTAGAGTTATATGGACCTAGTAATTTATCAACATCAGATTTATTATCTATTCTTTTAGCAAGTGGTTTAAAAGGTAAGAATGTAACAGAACTTTCCTTTGAGTTATTATCTAAAGTAGATAGTATTAAAGAATTAGCTAGTTTAAATTTAGAAGAAATATGTAAAATAAAAGGTATTGGAAAAGTAAAAGCTACTACCTTATTAGCAGCTATAGAACTTGGTAAAAGAATATATTTATTACCTGATACTAAGAAAGTAAAATTAGCTACTGCTACTGATGTATTTTCTTATAGTAAGTATTTGTTCTATGGAAAGAAACAAGAGTGTTTCTACTGCCTATATGTTGATAAATTAAGACATCTAATTACTACTAAACTTCTATTTATGGGAACAATGGAAAGAAGTAGTGTTCATCCAAGAGAAATATTTAAAGAAGCATATAAAGTATCAGCTACAGGAATAATCTGTATTCATAATCATCCATCAGGAGTAGTATTACCTAGTAAGAAAGATATAGAATTTACTAATGATTTAATTAATCTTGGTAATTTTCATGGTATATATATACTTGATCATTTAATTGTAAGTGAAAATAAATATTTTAGTTTTGTTGAAAATAAGAATAAGGACAATTGAAAAAAAAGTTATCATTAGGTATACTATATAAGGAAAGAAAGGAAGATAAGTATGTACCAAAAGAATAAAAAAAGAAAAAAATTAATAATTGTTTTTTGTATTATCTTTATATCATTTTTTCTTCTATTTTATTCATTATCATCTAATAGAAAAATAGGAGTTATAGAAGGATTTTTAAAAGATACAACTGTTACAATATCTAAAGTTATAATGATGCCTTTTACTAGTTTAAATAAAGAAAAAGGAATAGATGCTAGTAAGAGTTATTTAATTCAAAAAAATATTAATGTTCATTTAGAAGAAGAAATAGAACAGTTAAGAGATGCTCTTTCCTTAAATCAAACTTTAACTGGTTATGAAGTAGTTAATGCTACAGTAGTGAATAGAAATAAAAGCTATTGGTATCAAACTCTTACTATAGATAAAGGGAAAGATTCAGGATTAAAAGAGAATATGGTTGTTATTACTAAAAATGGATTAATTGGAAAGTTAGAAAAAGTTACTAATAAGTCAGCTACAGTTAAACTAATTACTGCTAATGATGTTAATAATAAAGTTTCTGTATCTATAGCTACTTCTAATGGTGAGACTAATGCTATACTAAGTGGATATGATAAGAAAAAAAATGAAATATTAGTTAGTGGAGTAGATAGTAATGTTGATATTAATAAAGATGATGTTATAACAACTAGTGGTTTAGGAGGAATGTTTCCAAGAGGTATTTATATAGGTAAAGTAGAAGCTATTTCTATAGATAAATATGGTCTTAGCAAAACACTAGCAATTAAAACTAATCAAAACTTTAATAGCATTCATTATGTAACAATACTAAAAGGAGAAAAATAATATGTTCTTTGTTTATTTTATTTTAATAACTTCTTTCCTTTTAGATGGTATCTTATCTAATTATTTAGATTATATGCTAGGAGATATTACCTTATTTAATCCTCTATTAACAATCATAGCTTTATTAATTATTTATCCCTTTTTTAGAAAAAATGATAATCAGTATTTAGTTATAGCTTTTATAACAGGTTTTCTATATGATTTATTTTATACTAACTTATTATTTACAAATGCTATTCTTTTCTTACTACTGGCAATAATTTATAAATATTTATATAAGAAATTAGCTTTTAATATTATAACTATGTCTTTTTCTATTCTTTTAATTATTACTATCTATGAAACTATCTTATCCTTCTTACTATTTATTTTTAATATAGTACCAATTACATTTACTGATGTTACTTATTTAATAATACATAGTTTAATTTTAAATATTATTTATGGTGATATATTATATTTAATAGCTAGTAAAACAAAACGTAAAAGACGTCTAAATTAGATATTTCTTACATATACTTTACTAGGTGATAGTAATGATTGAATCAAAGTTCTACAAAGAAAATAAAACTAGTAATAACTTTTTTAAAAAAATAATTCTAAGAATTTTAGTAACAACTATAATAGCTCTTATCCTACTTATAAGTTTTAAAATGAATAGTAGTTTTAAAAAGACATTCTATCATTATGTTTATGAAGAAAACTTTCCTTTTTCAGTAGTTAAGAATTTTCTTCAAGATAAATTTGGAACTAGTCTTACTTTTGATAAGTTAGTAACAGAAGAAGAAGTTTTTAATGAAAAGTTATCTTATAAAGATAAGAGTTTATATCATGATGGTGTTAAACTAACAGTTAGTAGTGAATATATGATTCCTTCATTTGAAAGTGGTATAGTAGTATATATTGGCCAAAAAGAAAACTATAAGCAAGTAGTTATAGTACAACAGATGAATGGGGTAGATGTTTGGTATGGGAATATTAAACAAGCAAATGTTAAACTTTATGATTATGTAGAGAAAGGTTCATTAATAGGACAAGCAGATAATAAAACTTTATATTTAGTATTTCAAAAGGAAGGAAAGTTTATAGATTATCAAAAATATCTTGCAAAAAGTTAAGTTTCATAAATCTTGTTTATTATTCCTTTTTTTAGCAGTTATAACAGGACAGTTTTATTTAATACTACTTTCCTTTTTATTATTATTTGTACATGAATGTGGCCATTTTTTTACGGCTTTTCTTTTAAAGTGGGATGCTAAAGAGATAACCTTTTATCCTTTTGGAGGAATTGCTAAGTTTTCTACGGCGATTAATTGTCCTATAAAAGAAGAATTATTAGTACTTATTATGGGACCTATTACACAGTGTGTTTTTTATATGATATTTAAAAACTTTCTTACTACTTCTTATCAAATTAAATTACTTACTATTATTCATTACAATATCTTAGTTTTTAATCTATTACCAATTTATCCTTTAGATGGGGGAAGAATAATAGAAGTATTACTTTGTTATTTTATTGCATATCAAGATAGTTATAAAGTTACATTTATAATTTCTTATTTATCTTTAACAGTAATATTTTTATTCTTTTTAATTTATCCTAATACCTATTTCCTATTAATGTTTATTCTAATACTTTTAAGACTTATAAAAGAAAGAGAGAATATAAAATATTATTATGAAAGATTCTTATTAGAAAGATATTTAAAAAGATTAGTTTATAAAAAAAGAAAGATAGTTAAAACAGATAAGAAGTTTAAAAGAGAATACTCACATATTATTAAAAGGGGTAATTGGTATCAGGATGAAGAAAGTTATTTAAAAGATAAATATAAACGTTAATATTAATTTAGACATAAATAAAAAAACATTTGACTTCAACTTATATTGAAGTCAGATGCAAGCCCAATAGTGGAAAGCATCTGATCGGCAAATCAAATGTATCCTTTTTAATTATATGAAGTTTCCTTCATCTATATACATATTATCATAAAAATCTAATTATAACGATTATCAATAAAAGTTTATGCTTTTCTCGTAGTATATTTTTAATATAATCTATTGATATATAGTAACTAGTTTGTTAATATTAATTCGGATACATTTGAAATATCAGATGCTTTCCCTTCTACTTTATAAATAGAAGGGAGTGATGTTTATGGCAAAAAGAGAATTATTTCTATATGTCATAATTTTTCTATTATTAATAGAAAATTTCATACTCTTATTTAAATTTATTTAAATAAAAAGCATCTGATTTCAACTTATGTTGAATTCAGATGCTAGCAAAAACAGTGGAAAGCATCTGATCAGCAAATCAAATGTATCCTTTTTAATTATATGAAGTTTCCTTCATCTATATACATATTATCATAAAAATCTAATTATAACAATTACCAAAATCAAATAATCCTATTCATTTAATAAATAGGATTATTTAATTTTAATTTTTTGATTAATCATGCTGTTATCACATTCTTTAGCTAGTATTAAACTACAAATAATAAATAAAACTAGACCTAGCATGAGTAATAATAAAAATACTATTAACATAGAAACCTCCCTATATAGTATTATATACAGCGTTATTAATTTTTATTCTTACTTCTATTATAAGTAAAGACATTTACGAAAGTTGTCAAAGCATGTCGAAAATTATTACAAAATTATTTGGAAGATTGTATTTTTTAAGGTATACTAAAGAGGGATAGAACGAAAAAGAATAAAAACTATTAAATATACTTAAATTTCATTGACAAGAGGTTAGTTTTAAGTATATTATAAATAGCGACTGGAGGGGTAAAGAGATGGAAGAAATTAATCTTATGGAGTTTTTTGACTATTATTTAGCAAGGGTTGTTTATGTTCTAGCAACTATTTTGGCGTTTGTACTTTTAGGAAGTATTTATAGCTTTGTTATTAAAAAGCCATTATATCAAAGTAGTACTACTGTTGTTTTGGCAAGAAGTAATGATGATACACAAAAATATACGCAAAGTGATGTATTATTAAATCAGAACTTAGTACCAACTTATAGTAATATTATTAAAAGTCGTAGTGTATTAAGACAGGTAATTAATAACGAGAAGTTAGATTATACAGCTGATGAATTATCTAACCTAATAACTGTTTCTAGTGTTGAAAATACAGAAATAATTAAAGTAACAGTTAAAAATCAAGATAGGGAATTAGCTAAGAGAATAGCTAATGGTATAGTACCTGTATTTACTAATAAAGTACAAGGATTTTATAACATAGATAATGTAAGTGTGTTAGATACAGCTGAGCTTGCTAGTAGACCTTGTAATATTAATTATCCAAAGGATTTAGTTATCTTTATAATGTTAGGTTTTGTTTTGTCTAGTGGTGTTATATTTGTAATTTATTATTTTGATACAACTATTAAAAATACATCTGATATTGAAGATAAATTAAAACTAACTGTTTTAGGAACAGTTCCAAATGTGAATAGGGGGTAGTGAAGATGTTTAATAAGAATAGTTCTTTAAAACCAAAACAAGCTGATTTATTATTAAATCTAAATAAAAAGACTAGTTTTACGGAGTCTATTAAGAGTATTAGAACTAATTTAGCTTTTTCTGAAGTTGATAAGGAGATGCAAGTAATATTAGTTACTTCTTCTCAACCAGGGGATGGTAAAAGTTTTATTTCTGCTAATTTAGCCCTTGCTTATAAAGATGAAGGTAAGAAAGTATTATTAATAGATGCTGATTTAAGATGTGGTAGACAAAATCAAATATTTAGAGTAGTTAATTCTGCTAATAAAGGTTATTCTAATTTGATATTAAATTATCAAGATAGTAATAGTAGTAAAAATAAAAAAGGTGTAGATTTTGATATTGCTAGTTATATAGTAAAAACTAAGCAAGGAATTGATTTGATTCCTAATGGACCTACCCCTCCTAATCCAATAGAATTATTAACTAGTAACAATAATGAAAAATTATTAAAACAGTTAAGAAAAATGTATGATATCATTATCATTGACTGTACTCCTGTTCTTGGTATAAGTGATGCTATTGTTATGACTAAATATAGTGATGCTAATATTTTAGTTGTTTCTAGTAAAAAAACAAAATTAGAATTAGTAGCAAGAGTTGATAAACTTTTCAAACAGTCACATGCTAGTTTAACAGGAGTAGTAATAAATAAAGTTGATGTAGCAGAAGGTGGCTATTATGGATATTATGCTAATAGTTATTATGGAGAAAGTGAAGAGTGAAAGATTTACATAATCACATTTTGCCAGGGTTAGATGATGGGTGTAAGAATGAAGAAGAAAGTTTAAAGGTATTAAATGACTTGATTAATAGTGGTATTAATGAAGTTGTTTTTACACCTCATTATGTTTCTGGTACTAAGTATGTGGCTGATAATAAAAAAAAGAAAGATACTTTTTTTAGATTAAAAGAAATCATTGAAAAGAATAAGCTACCTATTAAAGTTTATTTAGGTAATGAGATATTATTTTGCGATAATATTTTAGAGTTACTTGAAAAAGGAGAAATATTACCTATCAATAACTCTAAAAACTTACTTATTGAATTTCCAATGATGAATCTGCCACATAATGCTAAAAATGTCTTTGACGAATTAATAAACTCTGGTTATAATATTATATTAGCACATCCAGAAAGATATTATTTTGTAGGGGAAGACATTAATGTATTAAATGACTTTGTAAGTATGGGAGTGCATTTACAAGGCAATTATACGAGTCTTTTTGGTAAGTATGGTAGAACGAGTAAAAAGATTCTTAAAAAGCTTTTAAAAAGAGGTATGATTGATATACTTGCTAGTGATACACATCACGAAGTAATAGGGAGTGAAGTAGCATTAAGAAAAAAGTTGAAATGGTACTTAAAAGAAGAAGATATCAATCAACTTCTTTTTGAGAACTTTGATTTAATTATTAATAATAAAAAGTAAAGAGGTAGAAGTATGTATAAGGGTATATTTAATTCTTATAGTTTTAGAAGTGTGGAGGTAGCATAATGATTTCAGCAGATACAACAGTTATGGATGAGAAAACTATAGTTCAAGGTAAAAAGTCAAAAGCAGTTCTTTATAAGATAGAAAGGGGTTCTTATTTTTGTATTAAAAGAATATTTGATATTATATGTTCTTTAATCGGTATATTATTATTAATTCCAGTAACATTAGTAACAAAAATTTGTTACTTAATAACAGGAGATAGAAAATCAATTTTTTATAAGCAAAAGAGAATTGGTAAAGATGGGAAACCTATATATATATATAAATTTAGAAGTATGGTATATAATGCAGATGAAGTGTTAAAGGAACTTTTAAAAGATCCTAAGTATAAAAAAGAATGGGACTTAAATCAAAAATTTGAAAATGACCCAAGAATAACAAAAATGGGAAACATTTTACGAAAAACATCATTAGACGAATTACCACAATTTATAAATGTAATTAAAGGTGATATGTCTATGATAGGACCTAGACCTTTAGTAGAAGGTGAACTTGATGCTCACAATGGTAATCATGAAATATATGAAAGTGTTCGTCCAGGTATTTCTGGATGGTGGGCAGCAAATGGTAGAAGTGCAACTACTTATAAAAGAAGACTTGAATTAGAATATTTTTATTGTAAAAATTGTAATTTAATATTAGATATTAAATGTGTATTCTTAACAATAGCAGCAGTATTATTTAAAAAAGGGGCAAAATAAAATTATTGTATGAAGGAAAATACATATATTGTTTAAAAATAAAATATACAATAGCAGTTTGTTTAAGTATTTAACCATCATATGAATGAGTGAACATTTTTTAAACATTAATTATACCATATAAGTATTATACATTGTTTCCTAACGTTGTAAAATGATTTAAAATAAAAGATTAAATAAAAAGATAAGTGTTATTGTTTGCTTTTTTAGAAAGGAGTTTGTATGATTAAAGCGGAATTTCATATTCATACTAGATACTCAAAAGATAGTATATTAAATAAGTATTTTATATTAATTATGTGCAAAATAAAAGGAATCAAGCTATTAGCAATTACTGATCATAATGAAATAAAAGGAGCTTTAAAATATTCTAACTTTTTAAAAAAACATAATATTGATGTTATAATTGGTGAGGAAATAATGACTAATTGTGGAGAAATAATAGGATTATTTCTTACTAAAAGAATAGAACCAAATTTATCTGTTGAGGAAACTATTAATTTAATAAAAGAACAAGATGGATTAATATATTTACCTCATCCGTATGATGAAAAAAGGTATAAGACAGTATTAAATAAGAATGAACAATTAAAATTCAAAAATTGTTTTGATTTTGTTGAAATACATAATGGTAGGAATGTAAAAAAAGAATACAGTCTTAATCAAGAAAAAAGGCAAAAAATGATTGGAGCAACAAGAATTGTTGGAAGTGATGCACATGTTTTTTTTGAATTAGGAAGGAACTATATTTGGATGGAATATAGTGGTAAAGATTCCTTTATAAAAGATGTAAAAGCGGGTGAAGTACACAAGGCTGATTGTATTATGTTTGCACATTTTTGTACTAAGATAGCTAGAGTTATAACAATGATAGAGAAAGGTGATTTAAGTGGAATATATAGAATTATCGTTAGAAGACGTGGAGAAAAAAAGTAAGGAATTATACGAAATGATTATGAAAGACGGATTTGATTTTGAACTTGTTATATTTATTGCTAAAGGTTCATTTCCGATTGCTAACAAGTTATCCAAGGAAAGTAATGTGCCGTTGTTGGAAATATCAGCAACTCGAAAGGGCGGTAAAGTAAAAAAGATACTTAAGCCATTTTTGAAGATTGTTCCTAAAAAGTTACTGATATATTTAAGAAAAAAAGAAATGAAATCAACATATCATGAAAAAAACTGTGAAAGAAACATCTCTTTTTCTGCAAGTAAATATAAAAAATATTTGGAGTGTAATAAGATATTATTAATAGATGACTCTATTGATTCTGGATATTCAATTATTGAGGTAAAAAAAGCTTTAGAAAATTACTTTAATGTAGCTGATATAAGAGTTGCTGTATTCAATACAATGGAAAAGTCGATAATAAGGCCAGATTTTACCCTGTATGAAGATACAATGATTTGTGGTCCATGGTCAAATGATTCCAAATTTTATAGTACTTTCTTAACCGAGTACAAGAGATGGAAGGAAGAATATGAAAGATAAGATCAGTATAATTGTTCCAGTTTATAAAGTGGAACAATATTTAAGAAAGTGTGTCGATAGCATAATAAAGCAAACATATTCAAATCTAGAAATAATATTAATTGATGATGGTTCTCCTGATGATTGTCCTATTATTTGTGATGAATATGCTATGAAAGACAACAGAGTTGTAGTTATTCATAAAAAAAATGGTGGTTTGTCAGATGCAAGAAATGTTGGTATTGCAAAAGCAACTGGAAAGTACATAACATTTGTTGACAGCGATGATTATATAGCAAGTGATTATATTGAATATTTATATAAATTAATTTTGTCTGCTAACGGAGATGTTTCTATTGTACTACCTCAAATATTTTATGATAATCAAGAACAAGTGGCAATTAGTAACAAAAAAGAATCAATTAGAATATATGACTCTAAGAGTGCCTTATTAACTATGTTATATCAAAAAGAATTTGATACATCAGCTTGGGGAAAATTATATAGTAAGAAAATTTTTGAAGATGTTGTTTTTCCTGTTGGAAACATATATGAAGACATATCTACGATATACAAGACGTTATTGAAAAGCAAAGTAGTAGTATATTCCAATCAGAAAAAATACTATTATTTAAAAAGAAATGATAGTATTATGGGAAGGTCGTTTAAAGAAAAAGATATGGATTATATTTATCAAGCAGAAAGTATGTATAATTCTATTAAAGATATTGATAAAGAAATTGAAGTGGCAGCAAGATGTAGACTTATAAACGCAAATTTTAGTGTTTTAAAAAAAATTTATAAATATGATAAGAAAAATAAAAATTTAAAACTAATTATTTCTAATATAAAAAGTATAAGAAAAGGCATTTTATTTAATAAAAAAGTTAGAGTGAAAACAAGAGTAGCTGTTTTATTTAGTTACTTTATTTAAAAGGGTGATATTATGTTTTATATTATAATAATGATTTTAGCCGTTTTGTTTATATTACCAGTAAAATATTCAAAAAGTAAATTTGTTTCAAAGTTATGCTATATTATTTCTTTTATGATTTCATTTTTGCCAGCATCTTTAAGGTATGGTATAGGTACTGATTACTTTTATACGTATGTTCCTTATTTTAAGTGGATTAACTCCGGGGTAAGAGAATATAGTGAAGTTGGTTTTAATTTTCTAAATAAATTTATTGGATTTTTTACAACTGATTATAAATGGCTTTTTTTCATTACTTCTTTTATTATATTATTATTCATTTATAAAGCTATTTGGGACAATTCAGATGATATTTTGCAAAGTGTTTTACTAATATATGTTGGACAGTCTTATTTTTACTCCATGAATATGGTTAGACAAGCTATTGCTATTTCTATTATATTGTATAGCTATAAATTTTTAAAAGACAAAAAATATATAAAACTGTTAATTTGTATAGTATGTGCTTCTTTATTCCATAGTTCTGCTTTGGTATTAATTCCTATCTTTGCAATAAGTATGTTAAATATTTCAACATTAAAAAAAATAATAATTTTTATAATTTTATTTGCACTGCAACCGTTTTTTTATAAAGCATTAATATTATTATTAGGTTATACTAAATATGGTTGGTATTATACGGAGGGTTTATTTAAAGAAAGCATTTCAATATTGCTAGTTTTACAAAATATAATAATATTATTATTGGATTTTTATTATCAAAAAATATATTCAAAAAAAATTACCAAAGAATATAAAATTTTGAGCAATATAAATTTTATTGGTGTCTGTTTAATGATTTTGTCATGTAATATACCCTTAGTTTTTAGAATTATAAGATATTGTACTATATTTCAAATATTATTAATTCCTAAATTATTAAATTTATCTGACAATGATGTAAATAAAAAGATTTTTGGCAGTTGCTTATTTTTATTTCTCACTGTTTGTATGATATATCAAATAATAATTTGTGGAGGAGAAGGAGTTTATCCATACGAATCAATTTTTGGGAGGTGATTAAATGAAAGGAAAAATATGTTTTTCTATTATAATTCCTGTATATAATGTTGAAAAGTATATAGATAGATGCATTTTATCTGTTCTAAATCAAACATATAAGAATTTAGATATAATATTGGTTGATGATGGTTCACCAGATAATTGTCCTAATATTTGTAATGAATATGCAAAGAAGGATAATAGAATAAAAGTTATTCATAAAAAAAATGGAGGCTTATCTGATGCAAGAAATGTAGGATGCGAGAAAGCTACAGGTGATTATGTATGGTATGTAGATAGCGATGATGAAATAATTCCTACTGCAATAGAAGAATTGGTTAATATAGTTGAAAAATATAATTCGGATCTTATTTGCTTTAATTTTAAAGAAATCATTGAAGAAACACAAAAAGAGGCCGATAATGTTTTTTTTGCGTATACCTCATCTAAAAATGTGGAGGTACTTTCTTATAGTGAAGCTATTGATAATAATATTAATAGAATAAGTATTAGATATGAAGCTACAAGTAAAGTATATAAAAGAGAAATTGCTAAACAAGTAAAATTCCCTGTGGGAGAATTAGCAGAGGATTTTGCTACATTTTTTAAGTTTCTTAAACTGGCAAAAAATATAGTATATTATGATAATCAATTGTATATATACTATAAAAGATTAACTAGTATTATGGGGACGAAAACTACTAATTTATATATAAATACCTATAATAATGAAATTGCATACTATAAGGAAATACAAAAACTAAATCTAAATAAAAACACTATGAAAAAGGCAGATGATAATTTATTCAAAACATTAATCAAAACATATGTTAAATTATATAAGAGTGAAAATCAAAACATATTAAAAGATATTGAGAATAACTTAACTGATGTAAATTATGAACACTTAAGTACAAAATCAAAAATTTTATTTATACTATATAAAATAAATCCTAAACTTGTAGTTTATTTTGTTAGAAAACTATATAGTAATCTTTAATATATTATTTATTTGATATAAAACTTAACAGTTCTGTTATATAAAGTAATAGTACTATCTTTTTGTATCAATATTGTTTTCTATATGATATGTTACTTATGATTATGAAATTGAAAGGGAGGTTAAATAGATATGAAAGAACAACTTTCGTTACACGAAATTCAAAAAGAAGAGCTTAATATATTAAGTAAAACTATAGCTTTTCTTAACAAAAATAATATAAATTATTATATATGGGCTGGTTCTCTTTTAGGTGCTGTCAGACATAAAGGATTCATTCCTTGGGATGATGACATAGATATTGCTATGGAAAGAAGTGAATATAATAAATTTATTAAGCTAATAAATAATGGAAAAAAAATTGATAAAAACTTTGATGTTATAGGTTTTGAACTTGGTAATGATATATGGCCTTTTGTCAAAGTTATCAACAAAGATGTAATTATTGAGGAAAGTGCTGGTGTTGATAATAATCTATGGTTGGATATTTTTCCTTTAGATGGTTCTCCTATCAACAACATTTATTATTCAAAACTAAAAATAATTCAAAAAATATTTTTTATTAAGAGAAATGATAATATGAATTTATCAGAAGTTTCTTCATCAAAAATAAAACTATTTTTAAAGAAATTTATTAGAATATTAATTAGACCTATACCAATAAAGAAAATTGTTGGGTCATATATTAAAGAGTGTTCTAAATATAATTGCTATGATGTTGGATATTTTGCTAATAATGTTTGGGGAATTTTTGAAAAAGAAAGATATAATGCTTCATCACTAAAACAAAATAAAAAATATAAATTTGAAAGTATTGAAGTAAATAGCTTAGCTGACAGTGATGGATGGTTGACATTAAGATATGGAGATTACATGTCATTACCACCAGAAGAAAAAAGGCAAACCCATGAATTTAAAGCTTGGAAGGTTAAATAGATGAAGAATAAGATAACATTGATAAATATGATAAGTACATTGCTACTTCAACTTATAACGATAGTTAGTGGATTTATAATACCAAAAATAATACTTAGTTATTTTGGTTCAAATGTTAATGGCTTGGTATCATCGTTAACTCAGTTTTTAAATTATATTGCCCTAGTTGAAGGTGGTATAACTGGTGTAGTCATGGCCAATTTATATAAACCATTATATAAAAATGATACTAAAAAAATAAGCTCTATAGTCAAGACTACTAATATATTTTATAAAAAAATTGGTTTGATTTTTATTATATATACTATTGTTTTAGCTACTGTTTATCCCCTTGCTTTTAATACTGATTTTTCCTATGTTTATGTTTTTTCTTTAACCTTAATATTATCACTATCGTTGTTAATTCAATATATGTTTTCGTTAACTTTTAGAAATTTACTTAATGCTGATAAAAAAGTTTATATTGTTAGTTTTACGCAATCTGGGATTTTGATACTCAATATCATTTTTGCTATTATATCTGTAAATTTGTATCCAAGTATTCATTTGCTAAAAATTTTGACAGGTTTGATTTATATTATTCAACCTTTAATTTTCAATAATTATGTAAAAAAACATTATACATTAGATAATAATGCCAATCCTGATAATGAATTATTAAAGTCTAGATGGGATGGATTTGCTATAAATGTTGCTGCTTTTATTCATAATGGTACTGATATAGCAGTTTTGACAATATTTTCAAATTTAGGAGTAGTCTCTGTCTATAGTGTTTATGCCCTTGTGACTAGTGGTTTAAGACAAATAGTTAATTCATTGACTACTGGTATTAATCCAACAATTGGTCAAGCTTATGCTAAAAATGATATGAAGGAATTAAATCAAAAAATGGATATATATGAATATATTATATTCACTTTGGTTTTCTTCTTATTTACTGTAGGTGGCTTATTAATAACTCCGTTTGTAATGATATACACTAAAGGAATAACAGATGCTAATTATTATGAACCATTATTTGGTGTATTGTTACTCATTGCAGAGGCAGTATATTTATTAAAATTACCTCATCTAAATTTAGCTTATTCTGCTAATAAATTTAAGGATATTACAAAACCTGCTTTTATCGAAGCTTTTCTTAATATAATTATTTCTGTTATCTTAGTTAGTAAATATGGAATTATTGGTGTAGCTGTTGGTACACTTGTCTCTATGATTTATCGAATGATATTTCATATTAAATATACAACTAAACTAATTGAAAATCGTAAGCAATGGATTTTTTACAGAAAGTTATTAATATTTGTCATTGGCACTTTGATTGGATTAGGTATATGTTATTTTATACCACAAGTTAAATATACAATTGCTAGTTGGATTATCCATGCAATTATTTATTCAATTGTTTTTGCAATTATTTATTCAATTATAAGTGTATTGTTTTTCAAAAAAGAATTAAAGTTTTTTAAGGGGTATCTATTTAGAAAAAAAAGGAGATAAGAACAAATGAAAAAAATAGCTATTATTATTGCTGGAGGATCTGGCAAACGAATGAGACAAGATATTCCAAAACAATTTATTAATGTAGGAGAAAAACCAATTATTGTTTATACACTAGAAGCCTTTCAAAAACATCCAAGTATTGATAACATCATTGTTGTATGTATCGATGGTTGGCATGATATTTTAAGTGCTTATGCTAAACAATTTAACATTACTAAATTGTGTTCTATTGTAAGTGGAGGAAGTTGTGGTCAGGAATCTATTAAAAATGGATTAGATGAAGCAGCTAGACTATTTGATAAAGATGATATGGTTTTAATTCATGATGCTATTAGACCAATGGTTTCTAATGATATAATCTCAGACAATATTGCTAAATGTAAGTTATATGGTAATGCTACTGTTGTTACACCTTGTACTACAGTTGTTTTAGAAAAAACAGATGAAACATTTTCTGAAAAGGTTATTAATAGAGATAATTTGTTATTAACTCAAACACCGCAAGCATTTATTTTGAATGATATTTTATCAGCACATAAAGAAGCTAAAGAAAAAGGTATAACTGATTCTGTTGCTAGCTGTTCCCTATATATAGAATTGGGGAGGAAAGTGTTTTATTCAGTAGGTGATGAAACAAATATTAAATTAACTAGACCAGGCGATATTCAAATATTTAAGGCTTTATTATCTACACAAAAAAGTGAGTGGATGAAGTAATTATGTATAATAACGATTTAAATAAATATCTTAATGTAGATTTCATTGATTGGCAAAAGTTATCTGGAAAAACAATATTAATATCTGGTGCAACTGGTTTAGTTGGTAGATACTTAATTGATTTAATTATGTTAGCAAATAAAAAACTTAATATTAATTGTAAGGTTGTAGGGTTAAGTCACAGTTTAGAAAAAGCTAAAAAGTATTTTAATTATTTTGATAATGACTTATTTGATTATATAGCTCAAGATGTTTCTCTTCCCACAAAATATGATGGTGAAATAGATTATATTGTACATTTAGCTAGTAATACATCGCCAGCTCAATATGTGACTTCTCCTATTGCAACAATAAATACTAATGTAATGGGAAGTAAAAACCTATTAGACTTAGCTGTTGATAAAGAATCTAATAAATTTATATTTGTTTCTTCTTTTGAAGTATATGGAAATGTAGAAAATAAAGAACAAATTAGCGAAAATGATTTTGGTGTTATTGATTGTACTAAACTTCGCTCTTGTTATCCAGAAAGTAAAAGGTTATCAGAAAACATGTGTATTGCTTATTCAAATGAGAAAGGTATAAATACTTCTATTGTAAGGTTATCACGTGTTTTTGGACCAACTATGAATCCTGATTCTACATTATCATTATCACAATTTATTAATTGCGGTTTAAATGCTACTGATATTGTCTTAAAAAGTGATGGGAAACAGAATTATTCTTATAATTATGTTGGAGATGCGGCAACTGCTATAATAAAAGTATTATTAGAAGGGGAAAAGTGTGAAGCATATAATGTTTCATCAAAAAAATTTGACTGTGAATTAGGTGAGTTTGCTAGATATGTTTCTGATTGGTGTCAGAAAGAAGTTGTGTATGATTTACCAGATGATGTAGAAAAAAAAGGATTTTCTAATTCTGTGATGACAATATTAGATAGCTCAAAATTAGAAAGTTTAGGTTGGTTTACTTTAGAAAATATTGAAAAAAAGATAAATGATACTTTAGATATTCTGAGTGATAAAAAGATATAATGAGACAGTTTAAATATGTAGATGATAGATTTATAAAAGAGTTTAATATTATGAAAAATATGCATATGAAAATCTGTTAAAGCATATTAGACTGACTATATCTATACTATGTGGTATAACTATATAAGGTAGAGTAATACTAAATTGACTATGAAACAAAAAAATATCTATGGCTAAATAATTTTTAATAATGTACTTATAAAAAAATGATGGTACTATTATTGATTCTTTACTGTATTTTTAGAGGAAGAACTAAAGCTAATCTAGATAATGAAGATAATTCTGATATTGATAATATAAAATATTAAATTAAGAGAATTGGGAGTATTTATGATTGAAGAAGTAATAGAAAATGTAAAAGAAATAGATGAAAATAATGATTTATTTGGTACATATGCTAAAGCAAAGTCTATATTAGGGTTCATAGAATTAGATGAAAATGAAAAATTGTTGTCAGAAAATAATTTGATTGCTATTTATGGTGAGTGGGGGATAGGCAAAAGTAGTTTAATGAGAACAATTCAAGAAAATTTAGATAAAGACAAATATGATACTTGCTGGTTTGATACTTGGAAGTATGAACATGATTCTAACCTTGCTTATTCATTACTTAAGTTTATAGATGATGGAAATTTTATAGGGAAATTGGAAAAGAATGCAACGATTGGTTTGAAGACAGTATTTGGTTTAATGAAAAGTTTTGCATCTGGTATACAAATTAATACTGGCATTATAGATTTAAATTTTAATGATATGATTACTCAAGCACAAGAAGATGATGAAAAAATAGAAAACTATATCAAAAATGAGGAGTGTTTATGGGAAAAAGTTCAAAAATTTGAAACCGTATTTTCTAAAATAAAACCAAAGCATAATAAAAAAATAATTGTGTTTTTAGATGACTTAGATAGATGTGAATCTGAAAATATCATTATTCTAATTTCGTCAATAAAACTTTTACTATCATTAAATAAAAATATTATATTTATTATTGGAATTGATAAAAAAGCAGTTACTTTAGCATTAAAAAATAAATATAATAATGATTGCAATAAAGCAGATGAATATTTAGAAAAAATATTCCCATTAACTTTTGAAATCTCTAGTAAGATACAAAATGATAATCTTTTAAACCATATTGAAAAAATAATGGATTTAGACAAAAAACTTGCTAAGTTTGTTTTAGATTTTTTTAATGAAATTAACTTTAATAATTCTCGCCATTTGAAAAAAGTCTTAAGAAAATATTATTTAATGAAAAACTATTTAAAAACTAAAATTGATTTAAATAATGACTTTTGTATTGTTCTTGTATTATATATGATACTTTTAAATACATTTTATGAGGATGAATATAGAATACTTTTAGAAAAGAATAAGGAAAAAATTTATAATGAAATTCATCTAGAACAAATTGACTCAAAGACTGGTCACATTATAAGTTATCCATTTTTAAAATATTCTAAATTTATAGAAGTAGAAAATAAAAATTTTTATAACTTTATTATGAGATTTTCATCAGCAAAATATATTAAATCTAGTATGAAATATTCATTTACTCTTTCAGAAGATATTTATATTGATTACTCAGATTGGCAAAATAATTTCCAAGAAAGTATTTGTAGCAAATTCATTGATTTTATTTTAGACAATATTGAGTGTTTAAATTTATTTATTGTTGATAAAGAAATAGATAAAGATAAACTTTATTCATATATAAATGTAATTGATGATATTATGTGATATAATAAGGCACAGATGGGGGAATCATCTATATGTTATTAAGGAAGTGTATATTTATGGGCTGGAAAAATCAAAAGTATTTAAAATTAGAAGAAAAAGTAAATAAGAAGTTATCTAATAGAGATAATTATAGTATAAAAGTAGATGAATATGAGAAAATGACTTCTGATGTATTACCAGTTAAAAGTGGTAAATCATTTATTGAACATAGATCGGCTTTGGCTAATTACTTTCGGGCAAGAGAAATATGTATTACATATTATCCTGCTAGAATTGAATTTAGTAGAAAGAAAGATTAAGTATGTTTAATAAGAAAAATATTAGTTGGTTATTAGTTATTCTTTGGATGATACTAATCTTTATTATGTCTAATATGACTGGTGAAGTATCTACTAAAGCTAGTGTTGGTGGGATAGAAAAAACTATTACTGTTGTTGCTAATACTACTAATAAGATGAATATAACTAAGAAAGATAAAGATCAACCTAAAAGAATTAAGAAAATATCAAAGAAGTTAAATTATCCAGCAAGAAAGTGTCTACATGTTACTGAATATCTTATACTGACATTGCTTTTATATAATGCTTTTTGTAAGAGTGGTGTGAAAAATAAAAAAACTTTATTTCTATGTTTATTAATATGCTTCTTATATGCTTGTACTGATGAATTTCATCAATTGTTTAGAGAAAGAACTAGTAGTTTTATTGATGTATTAATAGATACATCAGGGGGATTAATTGCTGTTTTAATAATAAAGTTAAAAGATTTGACTCCCGTGCGTATAAAACGTTAGAGTATACGCACGAGAGTAAAGAATTATTAATTAAAAATAAGGGAATCGGTGAGTAAAATGTTAAAAAAATTAAATATTATTTTAAATATAATAGCTATTATATTTCTTTTATTAATATCTATTTCTATTACTGAGTTAAATATTTTACCTGGGAAGTATTATTATCCGATGAT
>RKAV01000005.1 GCA_014846175.1 bacterium
GTTTATAATAATAGTAAAAATTATCTTTACATATTTTGAAAAAGTAAAACTACCTTTTCTACTTAATACTGTTATAGTAGCAGTACTTATCTATTCAATCACTAATTATACTTCTATAACTCTTGGATATTACAATAATAAGAAAGTTAATGATTATAATGATAAAGTACTTTTAAGTTCTAGTAAAAAAATTAAAAGTGGTAAAAAGATTAAAGAAATAAAACAAAAAAAATTTAATAATATGTTTTATGCTATTGATCCACCTTACATAGAAGGATTTGAACATACTAAAGTTTGGATTAAAAAGTATTATGAAATACCACAGAAGGTAGAATTAAACTATGAATAAGTTAATTAAATTATTTTATATAGTATTTGGATTATTATTTTGTTTCCTATTAATAAATATACCATTTAGGGAAATTTCCACAATTTATAATATAAAAAGTTATATATTTGTTTTACTAAGTATTCCCTTATTAGCTATACTAATAGCATATTATAATTTTGTTAAGAAAAGAAAAAATAATATACTATTTATTATTATACCTATCTTATTACTTATTTCCTTGTCCCTATTTATAGTTTTTAACTTTGATGTACCTTTAGGGTGGGACTATGAGATAGTATTTGGACAAGCAAAATGTTATGTAAAAAATTTATGTAAATTAAGAAATGCTGGAGTACCTGGTTATTTTCAATATTTTCCTAATAATATTCCCATTTTTATGACGTTAGTTGGGGTAAATAAAATAGATAACTTATTAGGATTTCAGCAATTCTTATTATCAACTAAGTTAGCAAATTTCTTTTTCCTAATATTAACAGTTATATTTACCTTCCTATATATTAAAAATAAGTTTGGAATTAAAAAAGCAGCCTTTTCCTTGCTACTATTTATCCTATATGTTCCATTTTACTTGTATATTCCCGTATTTTATTCAGATACACTTTCTATTTTATTTGGACCATTATTACTTTATATTTCCCTTTATTTTGAAAGTGATAAAAAATATAAACGGATTATCTCTTATATACTATTTGCTATTTTTTCCTTTATCGGTTGTAAGATGAAGATGACTATTATATTTATTTCAATTAGTATAATAGTAGCACTTCTATTTAAAGGAATAAATAAAAAGAAATTTGTATTTTTACTTATCTTCTTTTCTATCTTCTTATCACTTGGTAAAATATATAATTACTATATTTTTACTAAAGATATATTCTCTGTTAAATATAACAATTATGGAAGTGTTCCTTATACCCATTGGATTATGATGGGAATGGAAAATCCTAGTAAAAAGATAGAAGCTAGAAATTCTTATGGTGGTTATAATGGAGATGATTATACTGTTACAGAAAGTTTTACTAACTCTAAAAAAGCAGAGGAATATAATATCAAAGAAATAAAAAGAAGATTAAATAAATACGGTATAGTTAACTATTTAACTTTCTTATCTAAAAAAGCAGTAAATGCTTGGGGAGATGGAAGCTTTTATGTAACTACTAAACTTGGTTGGAAAGATAAATATAATACCAAAGAATATCAAAAATATATGATTGGTAAAGATGATAATCATATTTTAATATACTTTTGTAGTGCTGTTCAGTATGTATTTATAATATTATTAGTTTATTCATTTATATATAGTTTAAAAAATAATACTGATGAACTCTTTACTATTCAATTAGCAATTAGTTTTCTCTTTGTATTCTTACTGTTTTGGGAAAATAGATCAAGATATTTATATAACTATATACCATTATTCATTATTGTTATTACATATTGTATAGATAAATTTTCTATAAAACATAAGAAAATAAATAGTTTATAAATATAGGAGGCTTATATGGGAATAATTAGTTTTTTAATTATATTAAGTTATTTTTTACTAGCTAATTTATCAACAGTTATTATAAGTAATAAAAAATTTGGTAAATGTTTACCACTTACTTTAATGAGTTTGGCATTCTTGTTATTCTTTAGTCAAATAGTTTTTAAAACCTTTAGTATAGGCTTTTATATAGGAATAGTTTATGCCTTATTGTCAATTGTTTATCTTTTTTATAAAAGAAAAGATAAAAAAATATTAAAAGAAGTAAAAGAAAACTATCTTACTCCAAGTTTCTATTCATTCATAACTATTCTAATTCTAATTACTATTTTAGATTTTAATAGAACTTATAGCCATTGGGATGAATTTTCTCATTGGGGAGAGATGTTAAAGGAAATGATTAGAACAGATAAATTCTATTCTGCTACAACTTCTGTATTACAAGCACATAAAGATTATCCGCCTATTTTACAGTTATTTGAATTATATGTTATAAAACTAGGAGGGGTATATAAAGAAAGTATTGCTATATTTTCCTTACATATATTAGAATTATCATTATTAATTTCCGTATTACCAGAAACAATTAAATTTAAGAAAAGAAATATTATTCTTAATTCATTCTTTATTTTCTTACTATTCTTCTTAACAACTATTGTTTTTGATTCTCATGAGATAGTTAATAGTATTTATAATGATTATTTAATGGCTTTATTAGTATCATATTCTTTATCTATTATCTTCTTTGATAAGAATAAGAAAAGTCTATTTACCTTAATTACTCTTTCTGTAGTTTCTTCTTTCTTACTTCTTACTAAACAAATAGGAATAACACTTTATTTAATGATTTTATTTTTCTACTTTGTAAGTTTATTCTTAGAAAAAGATAAAAAAGATGTTAAATTCTTTGCTAAAGTATTTATAATATTAATACTAATACCACTTATTCTATTTAGTTATTGGAATAGTTATATTAAATCACTTGGAATAAAAGGACAGTTCAATGCTTCTAATATTGAAATATCACAAATATATAGTATTTATAGAGGATATAGTGGTAGAGAAGATCAAAAAGCTGCTGCAACTGGTTTTGTAAAAGCAATTAGAGATTATAATTTAACTACCTCTTATATATCACTTTCTTATATTCAAGCTATTATATTAGGATTATTCATTCTTTTCCTTATTTATAATAAAAATAAGAACTTAATAAATAAAAAGAATATGTATTTATTAATATGCACACTTTTAATAGGAGCTATTGGTTATGCTTTTGTTATGTGGTGTACCTATATATTTTGTTTTAAAGAAACAGAAGCGATTAATTTAGCATCATTTGATAGATATATGGCTACTTATGTATTAATTATTATGTATTTTGCTATAATGCTTTTACTTTATTGTTGTTATAAAAACAATAAGTTAAATATAATTGTTTATTTAGCTATAACACTATTTATATTAACAACGCCTAAAAAACTAACTTACTTAACACCATTTATATTTAAAGAAAAACCAACCTTCTATGAAACTAACGCCCTTATTCTAAAAGAAAAGGTAGAAGATAATAAGAAAGTATTTATAATAGCAGAAGATACACAAGGAGAATATCAATATTTTGTTAAATATTATGCTAATCCAATAATTACTAATATGAAAGATTTTAATTGGCCAACAGATGATAATACAGATTATAGAAAATATTATGATTCTATCAAAGATAAAATTAAAGATTATGACTACCTATATATAGCTACTATAAATGATAAGTTTAATGAAAAATATCAGTTTGTTTTCAAAACTGAAATAAAAGAACATCAGTTATATAAAATAGAAAAAAATGATAAAGAATATAAGTTAATACTTATGAATGGAGATGATAAAGATGAAAAATAATGCTAAAATAGCTGTTTTAATTCCTTGTTATAATGAAGCAAAAACAATAAAAAAAGTAGTAGAAGATTATAAGAAAGCTTTACCAAATGCAGATATATATGTTTATGATAATAATTCAACTGATCATACTGATGAGATAGCAAAAAAAGCAGGAGCAATTGTAAGATACGAATATCGTCAAGGAAAAGGTAATGTTATTAGAAGTATGTTTAAAGATATAGATGCAGATTGTTACTTAATGATTGATGGAGATGATACATATCCTGCTTCTAATGCTAAAGAAATGTGTGATTTAATTCTTGATAAAAAAGCGGATATGGTAATAGGTGATAGATTATCATCAACATATTTTACAGAAAATAAAAGACCTTTTCATAACTTTGGTAATAGATTAGTAAGAGGATTAATTAACTTCCTATTTGAAAGTGATGTTCGGGATATTATGACCGGCTACCGTGCTTTCAGTTATGAGTTTGTAAAAACTTTTCCTGTTTTATCTAAAGGATTTGAAATAGAAACAGAGATGACTATACATGCTCTTGATAAGAACTTTTTACTGAAAGAAGTAAAAGTAGGTTATAGAGATAGACCAGCAGGAAGTGTTTCTAAACTTAATACCTATCGTGATGGCTTTAGAGTATTAAAAACTATTGGTAGATTATTTAAAGAATATAAACCAACTGTCTTCTTTAGTATAATAAGTTTATTATTCTTAATAATTTCTTTAGCTTTTGGTATACCAGTTTTTGCTGAATACTTTAAGACAGGATTAGTACCAAGATATCCAACCTTAATATTCTCAGGGTTCATGTTAATGATTGCTATTATTATGTTTGCTTGTGGTCTTATTCTAGAAGTAGTAGTTAAGAAAAATAGACAGTTATTTGAACTTATCCTTATAAATATTAATAATAGAAAGAAGTGGTAAGATGAAAAAGAAAGATAAAATAGAAATATTAATAGAAAATGTATTAAAACTATTCCATATAAAAGTAAGTAAGAAAATAGAAAAACTATTAGTGCAAATATTTAAATTTGTTATAGTTGGTGTAATAGCAACAGTAATTGATTTTGGATTCCTTTATATTTTTAAAGAATTCTTTCACTTACCAGTAATATTATCTAATACCTTGTCATTTTGTATATCTGTTATATATAACTATACTGCTAGTGTTAAATGGGTATTTGATGTTAATAGTGAAAAGAGTAAAAAGAAACAATTCGTTGAATTTATCTCCTTTAGCATAGTTGGATTACTATTAAATGATTTAATTATGTGGATTTGTGTTGATAAGTTTAGTGTATATTATTTACTTTCTAAGATAATAGCAACTGCTATTGTAATGGTATTTAACTTTATAACTAGAAAAATGTTTTTAGAATAAAAGAGGACTTTAAATAAGAATAGAATAGGAGCATTAAAACAAAATATCCAGTATATGCGAATTGGAGGACGTGGTTTAGAAAATGTGCCTAAATAATAAAGTCAGAATTGAATAACTATTTAGAATTTGGTATAATCAAACTGTTAAAGTATTAAAGATAGCGAAAAATAATAAAGAAAGTAGAGGTCGATAGCCATGAATATATCCAGTTTACATTTAGTTAACATGGGGGGGGGTCATTATATGGTTAAGCAGTAAAAACTACTTTCTTTTATTGTGTTTTAAGGTAAGTCTAATGTTATAGGCTTATCTTTTTTGGTGTCAAAAATACTGATATTTAGGAGGTAATATATGAAAAGATTATTTAAGAGGTTAGCAACTACTAACATATCTACAGCTTATATATTTGTTCTATTAGGAATAAGTACTTTAATGATGGCAGGATACTTTTCCTATGCTTGGTTTACAGTGCAAGGTGTACAAAAATATAGTGTAGTAACAGGTAATTTATATGGTACTGTAGCAATCGGGACAAACTCTGTAACTATTGCAGGACAAGGAGTATTAACATACACTCCAACAACAGATAGTGATACTATAACTCTAACAGTTACTAATACTAATGATAGAACAGTAAAAAATTCAATCTATTACTATAATCTATCTGATAGTACTATTCAAATAGGTTATACTTCTGATAGTCCAACTATCCCAAGTACTACAGGAGTATCAGTAACTCAAAATAAAACATTAACATATAAGATAAAGATTAAAAATGCTAAAGGTAAACAAATAAAAATAGGTTCATCAATGGGGTTAAATAATTCTAATTTAACCCTACCTAGTGGAACAACAGCATTCTCATTATTAAAAGACCCAACAGGAGCAGAAACTTTAGTAGCAAAAGCAAATCCAGAAACACTAGATTATAATACTGCTACAACAGATCAAAAGAATCAAATGTGGACATTCACACATGAAACAACAGAACAATTAGCAGCAACAACTGATTATAGATATATAGGAAAGAATCCTAATAATTATGTAAAATTCAATGATGAACTATGGAGAATCATAGGAGTATTTGATGTAGACGATGGAACAGGAAAAATAGAGAAAAGAATGAAAATCATCAGAAATGAATCAATAGGAAATTATGGATGGAATAGTATTGAACTTAATGAATGGAGTACAGCTTCATTAAATGCAATGCTAAATCCAGGACATGAAAGTGAAACTTACGGAGGAAGCTTATACTGGAATAGAAAGAGTGGAACTTGTTATTCTGGATTAAATAACAACACTACATCATGTGATTTTACTTCTACAGGTCTAACAGACATAGCAAAATCTATGATAGGAGATGCAAAGTGGTACTTAGGAGGAATTAGTAAGGATACTTTTGAAACACCACGAATATTTTATATAAGTGAAAGAGGAACAACAGTGTATAGTGGACACAGTACTAGCTGGATAGGAAAAGTAGGATTAATGTACCCAAGTGACTATGGACATGCCACAAGTGGAGGAAGGAGAGATAATAGAGCAAGTTGTATATCAACAACATTATCCGATTGGCATAGTAGTGGCTATGCTGATTGTTACAGCAATGACTGGCTTTTAAATACATCCACTGAACAATGGACAATGAGCCCGCTTGCCGCTTATGGTTATCTTGTTTTCCGTGTCATTAGAGATGGTGGTGTCTACTGGGCTAGTGCTGATGTTGCTAGTGCGGGGCGCCCAGTCGTACATCTAAAATCCACAATTAAGGTGATATCAGGATCAGGAACTACAACTTCACCATTCATTTTATCTGTTCAATAACGTTATCTGTGAGCTTGTCGAGTATAGTGTGTAAAATTTTATATAGGTATAAATAGGAGCTTGTCAAGTATAGTGTGTAAATTTTTATATAGGTCTTCTAAATAGTTACTTTATAACACAACAGAAAACTCCATATTTCTACGGAGTTTTTTTGAAAAATAAAATTTTCTAATATCAGATTATATAAAATTGAATCACTTTTTAAAAATCTTTGTTAGTAAATAGCTCACCTAAATCATAAAAACTGCCATCTTTAGTAGCTGCAATAGTTGTACTAGCACTACTAACACCACTTGTTGAAGTAACAGTGTATAAATTAACTACATCTTTTACTTTAGGTAATAGACCAGTAACAGTAAAGTTATCATCAGTATAATTCATTTTTTCTCTAACATTACCTAAATCATCCTTTCTCAAAACAAACATTGGCATATAACTAACAGTAGAATCTTCCATTAAGAAGAATAAAGTAACTCCTGTAATATCTTGTCCAATACTACCAACATAAGCATTTTTAACTTTACTAGTGAAACCAGTTATTTGATAAGTCTTAACTTCATTTCCCTTATCAGTCATTCCTACTAAAGGTCCAAAAGTAGCCCAAGCAATACTTAAACTAACACTTGTTTTATCACTATTAACTTTCATTGAAAGACCATAAGCAGAAGATGTAGCATCTAAAGGATTACTATAAGTATTATTAGAATTATTTAATCCTTTTTTGAGATCAAGTGGTTCTGCTTTAGTAGTAGTATCTTCTTTCTTAGTAGTTTCAGGTTTATTATTCTTATTAGTTTCTTTCTCCTTACTACTTAAAAGAGATATACCTCCTGCTATAAGTAATACTAAAGCAATAATTAAAACAATAACCCCAGCACTAATTTTTTTATTATTGGCCATAAATTTCTCCTTTCTTCCATAATTATAACAATTATTTTAAAATAAGTATCTTAAACTTAACAAATTCTTTCTTTTTTTAGTAAAAAACTGTATAATAAAAAGCGAAAGGAATTGAGGATGATGGATAAATTAACTAAAGAAGAAGTAGAACATATTGCACATCTTGCTCGTATAGGTATGAGTGATAGTGAAAGAGAAACTTTTCAAGTAGAATTAAAAAAATTATTAGATGAAGTTGATAAAATTACAAATATAGAAAACTATGATGATGAGATGATGTTTACTCCTAGTTCTAATAAAGCCAAGTTAAGAGAAGATGAAGCTAAAGAAATGATAAGTGCTAAAGAAGCTTTAGCTAATGCTCCAAAGAAAAATGGAAATTTTGTGGAAGTGCCGGTGATGATTAATGAATAGATATTTAGATTTAAGTTTAGAAGAGATTCATAATTTATTAGTAGAGAAGAAGATAACTGTAGTAGATCTTGTTAAAGAATCTCTTGCAAGAATTGAAGAAAATAAAGATTTAAATGCCTTTATTACTATAAATGATAAAGCAATAGAAGAAGCTAGTAACTTAGGAGAAGTAGAAAAAGATAACTTATTCTTTGGTATTCCTATTGCTATTAAAGATAATATTATGACTAAGGATTTAAGAACTACTTGTGCATCTAAAATGCTTTCTAATTTTCTTCCTATTTATGATGCTACAGTTATCAAAAAAATAAAAGATGCAAAGATGATTATTATTGGCAAGACTAATATGGATGAGTTTGCTATGGGTTCAACTAGTAGAACAAGTTATTTTGGAGCACCTAAAAATCCTATAGATAAAACCTTAATAGCAGGTGGTTCATCTGGTGGAAGTGCAGCATGTGTTGCTAGTAATGAAACATTCTTAGCTCTTGGAAGTGATACAGGAGGAAGTATTAGACAACCAGCAAGTTACACAGGAATAGTAGGAATGAAACCAACTTATGGAAGAATTTCTCGTTATGGGTTAGTAGCATTTGCATCAAGCTTAGATCAAATAGGGCCAATGACTAGAAATGTCATGGAAAATGCTAAACTATTAAACATCTTAGTAGGAGAAGATGATAAAGATTTAACTAGTGCTAAGAAAGAAAAAGAAGACTTTGCAAGAAAAATAAATACTTCTGTTAAAGGCTTAAAAGTCGCTGTTCCTAATTATTTTATGAGTGATATTGTAGCAAAAGATATAAGGGAAGGAATTAAAAGTGTTATAAAATTCTTAGAAGATAATGGAGTAACAGTTGATTATGTTGATATGAAATATCTAGATCAAGCAGTAACACTATATCAAATAATTGCGATGGGAGAAGCAAGTAGTAACTTAGCTCGTTTTGATGGCGTAAGATATGGTTACAGAACCGAAAACTATAATAATTTAGAAGAAATGTATTTAAAAACTAGGCAAGAAGGTTTTGGTAGTGAAGTTAAACGCCGTATTATGGTAGGAAGTTACTTATTAAGTGGAGCTAATGCTAAAATATATTATGATAAAGCTTTATCTATTCGTGATGATATTAAAAAAGAATTTAATAAAGTATTTGCAAACTATGACTTAGTAATTGGACCAGTAACTACTACTACTGCTTATAAATTAGATAGTGATATGTCTGATCCAATGAAATCATTCTTAGATGATGTATTAGTAATACCAGTTAATATGGCAGGTCTACCTGGATTATCTCTTCCAGTAGCACCTAAAACTAGTAAACCTTATGGACTACATATTATTGGTAATAGTTTTGATGAAGCAACAATTTATCAATTAGCATCCTTTATAGAAAGAGGGTATCAAAGATGAGTGAATATAAAGCAACAATTGGTATTGAAGTACATGTAGAAGTAAAGAGTAATACTAAATTATTTTCAAGTAGTAGAAATACTTATGGGATGCCAACTAATACTTGTGTTAATCCAGTAGATTTAGGTTACCCAGGAACTCTTCCTACCCTAAATAAAGAAGTGATAAGACAAGGTATTAAAGCATGTCATGTTCTACACTGTGATATTTCTAAAGTAATGCATTTTGACCGTAAGAACTATTTCTATCCAGATAATCCTAAGAACTATCAAATAACTCAAAATAGAACACCAATTGGTAGAAATGGCTATGTAGAAATAGAAGTAGATGGTAAAAAGAAAAAAATAGAAATAGAAGAGATGCATATTGAAGAAGATACTTGTAAAAGTACTCATCGTGGAAATATTAGCTTACTAGACTTTAATAGAGCAGGAGTACCACTAATCGAAATAGTAACAAAACCATGTATTAGTAGTAGTATAGAAGCAATGAAATATTTAGAGAAGTTAAAAGAGATACTTTTCTATGCTGATATATCAGACTGTAAGATGGAAGAAGGAAGTATGAGATGTGATGCCAATGTATCTATTTCTAAGACTGATAAATTAGGTGTTAAAACAGAAATTAAAAATATTGGATCTATTCATAATGTAGGACTTAGTATAGATAAAGAGATTGCAAGACATAAAGAATTACTTGCTAAAGGTGAAACTTTAAAAGAAGAAACAAGAAGATTTGATAGTAAGAAAAATGATACTATCTTAATGCGTGTTAAAGAAACTGGTAATGATTATCGTTATTTCCCAGAACCTGATATTCCTTATCTTTATTTAACTGATGAGATGATTAATTCTTCAATTGAAGAAATACCACTACTTCCTGATGAATTAAGAAACTTATATAAAGAAAAAGGTATTAAAGAAAGTCAAATAGAAAAGATTATTTCTAATCGAAGTTTTTCATCATTCTTTACCCCTTTACTTAATGAAAAAACTAATTATCAAGTAGCAGCTAACTTATTACTAGGTGATATAGCATCATACTTAAATAGAACTAGAAAAGAGTTAAGGGATACAACTATTACTATTAATAGATTAACTAAATTAATTGACCAAATAGATAATGGTAGTTTATCTATGAATAATATTAAAGACTTAATTGATATGTTCTTAGAAGAAGATAAATCAATTGAGGAGATTATGAAAGAAAAGAATATTCAAAATATAAAAGATGACTCTTTAATAAAAGATATTATTAAGAAAGTAATTGATAGTAATACGGAAAGTGTAAATGACTATAAGAGTGGTCATGATAGAGCTTTAAAATATTTAATGGGGCAAGTGATGAAGGAATCTAAAGGACAGGTTAATCCTGCACTTGCTAATAAATTATTGAAAGAGGAACTTGATAAATAAAAGTGCTATTATGTGATAGTGCTTTTTTCTATTTCTCAATTAAAAGTCAGCGAATAACCGAAAAATAATCAGCAACTAACCGAAAAATAATCAGCGATTAACCGAAAATATTTGATTATTTTCTAAAAAGCAAATATAATAATAAGTATAAGGAGGAAATACGATGAAAGAATATAGGGCAAGAATTGCTGATAAAATACTTGAAAAAAAGTTAAAAGGTAAGGGCGCTGTCTTGATAGAAGGTCCAAAGTGGTGTGGAAAAACAACTACAGCTGAGCAAATATCTAAAAGTGTTTTGTATATGGCTAAACCTGAAGATAAAGAACAAAATGTAATGTTAGCAGATATTAATCCAAGTCTATTATTGAATGGTAATGTTCCAAGATTGATAGATGAGTGGCAATTAGCACCAAAATTGTGGGATGCTGTTAGATTTGAAGTTGACCATAGAGGCGAAGAGGGACAATTTATTTTAACTGGATCGGCTGTACCTGCTAATATGGATAGTGTGAGTCATACAGGTACTGGAAGATTTTCTTGGTTAACAATGAGACCTATGTCCTTATTTGAATCAGGAGAATCAAATGGGGAAATAAGTTTAAAAGAATTATTTTTAAATCCCAATAAAATAAGTGCATTAAATTCTTTAACTCTAGAAGATATTGCCTTTTTATGTTGTAGGGGTGGTTGGCCAAGAAGCATTTTTATGGAAAGAGATGTCGCTTTAGAACAGGCCTATGATTATTATGATGCAGTAATAAATTCTGATATTTCAAGAGTTGATGGTATTAGTCGTTCACCAGAAAGAGCAAAAAATTTAATGAGAAGCTATGCTAGAAATATTGGAACTCAAGCAAATAATGAAACAATTAGGAAAGATATGATAAAAAATGATTCTACATCTTTAGATACAGATACTGTTCTTTCTTATGTTAATGCTTTAAAAAGAATTTTTGTAGTAGAAGAAAGTCCAGCATGGAATCCTAATTTACGAAGTAAGATTGCTACAAGAACTTCAGATACAAGATATTTTACTGATCCTTCAATAGGGGTAGCTGCCTTAGGAATGGGACCAAGTGATTTGATTAATGATTTAAAAACTTTTGGACTAATGTTTGAATCATTATGTATAAGAGATTTAAGAGTGTATGCTGAAGCTAATAATGGAAAAGTGTATCATTATAGAGATTCATCTGACTTAGAGTGTGATGCTGTTATGCATTTAAGAGATGGCTCTTATGGACTAATAGAAATAAAGCTAGGTGGCGATAAGTTGATTCAAGAAGGAGCAGAAAACTTAATAAAACTTTATGATAAGATAGATACAAAGACAATGAAAAATCCATCGTTTATGATGGTTCTAATTGCAACAGGTAATTATGCTTATAAAAGAGAAGATGGGGTATTTGTTGTTCCTATTGGATGTTTGAAAGATTAAAAGTATAGCTAGTTTCATGTTTTCTAGTGTAGGTAGTGTCTTATCAGTAAAAAAAATAGCAGATACTCTAACATCTATGGTAGATCTATATCTGTTCATACAGTAGAAAGATACTTGGATTCTTTAGCCTCCAGTTTTATTTTTAATAAAGTTTCTAGATATGATATAAAAGGTAAACAGTATTTACAAAGTGGTAATAAGTATTATGCTACAGATGTTACTATGAGATATGCTTTACTTGGAAGAAAAAATATTGATTTAGGCCATATCTTAGAAAATATAGTATATTTAGAATTAATAAGAAGAAACTATAAAGTCTATATAGGAAAAACTGGCGATAAAGAAGTTGACTTTGTAGCAGAAAATAGTAAAGGGACAACTTACTTTCAAGTAGCATATACTGTGAGAGATGAAAAAACTCTTGAAAGAGAACTTTCAGCTTTAGAGTCAATAAATGATCACTATCCTAAATTCATATTAACAATGGATCAAGACCCAGAAGTAGACTATAATGGAATAAGAAGAATTAATGTTCTTGACTGGTTACTTGGGAAGGAAAACTAACTTTGTTTAGTTTTTTTCTTGATTATTTTTAATTTTCGATTATAATATATAGCAATTAAAAAGGAGTGGCTTATTAATGAAAACTAATAATGGAGTAAATCTTAACAAATTTGATTATTTTCCCCTTGAAGATTATGTGCGTAGAATAAATGTAGAAGATTTTGTTTTAGAACACATGGAGGAAACTAATAGGGATTTTGATGAGTATTTAACTATTCTTTCTAAATGTGATGATTATACTAAAATATATTACTTTTTAGAAACTCTTGGTAAAGAATTTAAAGCATCACAAGAAATGGAAAAGCATTATGTTAAAAATAAAGATATCCTAGAAAATGATTGTTTCTTTACCTCTTTACAAATGAATCATGCTAATATAAAAAGATTACATCATATTGCTACAAAGGAAGAAACTGATTATCGTAGTAGTGAGGTTAGAGTAAGTTCCATGGTGCATGGAGAAGAAAAAATATTTTGGTATGGTGCTAAAGCAGCTGATGTAAAACCATTTATGGATGATTATATAAAATTCTATAAGACTAAGTCTTTATCTGTAGTAGATAGTAATCCCTTTTTAAAAAGTGCTCTTGCTCATTTACTTTTTGTAAGAATACATCCATTTAGTGATGGAAATGGAAGAACAGCTAGAATGATACATAATATGAAATTCACTGAAAGTATCAATAATATTTATGGAATGAAACTTAAAATATGTCCTTTAAATCTATCTCAAAGTATTTTAATAAATCAATATACCTACGTTAATAGAATAGATGATATCTATTTTGATTTGGAACATGATAGTAATCATGAAATTAATAGATGGTTTGATTTTGTTTTAAATATGGTTGATGAACAGTTATACTATGGAAAAGAAAAGATTCCTAGATTTAAAAAATTGGTTCCCGGTATATTTGAGAATAATCATAAAATAGGGGAAGAAGTAAAGAAAATTAAGATAAAATAACTGAATAGCTGATTGCTACTTTCTAAAAGTTATTGTATAATATATAGTAGGATGTGAGTGAAATGAAGAATATAAAAAAATTTATTAAGAAAAATAAAATGACAGTAATAGTAGTTATTTGCTGTTTAGTTCTAACTATTTTAATATTTGCAATTAAATTAACACTATTTCCTAATGAAGCTAAAGCTATATATGGTGATAGATTAGAAGGTTTAAATGAAGCTAAGATTAAGAATAGTGATTTAGAACAAATAGAATCTAATTTAAAAGAAAAAGAGGGAGTAGAGAAAGTATCAACTTCATTTTCAGGACGAATCTTAAATGTAATTATTACCGTTAAAGAAGATATGTCTTTAGATGGTGTTAAGTCATTTCCTGATGAGGTTGATAAAGCTTTAGATGAAAAACAAAAGAAAGCTTATGATGTACAAGTATTTATTAATAAAACAAAAGATGATGATAAATTTCCAGTAATTGCATATCGTCATCAAGGTGGAGATCACTACTCTTTTACTAAAGATAGATAGGAGATATTATGAAAAAGAAAGTATTCTTTCTAATACCAATAATAATAGTAGTAGCAGTTTTTTTTGGTGTTTATACCTACTATAATAAACAAGACGCTAAAAATGCTTTAACTGTTACAGAAAAGAAATGGGTAGAAGAAAATAAAAGTAAAGTTATAGATTTTTCAGTAATAAATGACTATCCCTTATATGGATTAAATGGTGAGGGAGTGTTTTTTAACTTTTTAAAAGATTTTGAACAAGATGTTGGAGTAGAATTTAACAAAGTATCTTATTTAAAAGAAGATAAAGTTAATTCTAAGAGTTATAGTTTTAGAGTATTAGATAGTGATAAAAAGTTATCTAAGAATGATTTGTTATTATTTAATGATGGTTATATAGCATTAGGAAGAGAATATCAAAGGATAAATCATATAACTGATATGAAAAATATAACCTTTGGAGTTTTGAAAAGTGATGCTCCTGATATTAGTTATTACTTAAAATCTGGTAGTAATTTAGCTTATAAATCTTATGATGATGTTGATAGTTTATTTAAAGCTCTTGATAATAGCGAAGTAGGAATGATTATTATTCCTAATATAATGTATTTAAATAGAACAATTGGTAAGAAAGAATACATTATTAACTATTATTTTACGGAAATGAAAAAACAAGTGGTTTTAACATTATCTGCTGATAATTATAAACTTAATACTATATTTAAAAAATATTATGAAAAGTGGAAAGATAGTAAATATGTAAACGAATATAATAAAGCATATTTAGATTACTATATGAAAGAAAATAATATTTCTTCTAAAACAAAAGCAGATTTAATATCTAAAAATTATGTTTATGGTTATGTTGAAAATTCACCTTATGAAGTAGAAATAAATGGTAAGATAGCAGGTATAGCAGGGGAATATATTAATCGTATAGAAAGACTTATGGATATTGATTTTACCTTTAAGAAGTATCCTAGTAAAGAAGCATTAAAGAAAGCTATTAAGAAAAATGATGTTGATATTTACTTTGATTATTATGGTTTTGGGGAAGAAAATAGTAATTACTTATCAACATTATCAACCTTTGTTGAAGATTATGTAGTACTAGGTAAGCAAAGTAATAGTCAGATAGTTGGTTCTTTTGAAAGTTTAAAAGGGGAAAATATTGCTATGCTTGATAATGATTCTTTATATGACTATTTTAAAAATAATAGTAGAAGTAATATTACTACTTATAAAGACTTAGAAAGCCTAGTTAAAAGAGCAAATGATAAATTATTAGTTGTAGATAAAGAAATTTATTATAGATATCAACATACTAAGTTTAAAGACTATGTAATTATCTATACTGATACTATGATGAATGACTATAAATTTATGGTAAAGGAAAATAACAAGGCATTTTATAACTTATTTAACTATATAATAAGTACTAATTCCTACTATAATTATCGTAATGCTGGACTTGTTGATATAGAAAAAACAGTAGTAGAAAGAAGTAGCTTTAAAGAATTATTTATCTTAATCTTAATGCTAATATTTATTCCTTTAACAGTGTTATTAATAATTAGTTTATATGCTAAAGAGAAAAAGAAAATTAAAAAAGTTAAAAAAGAAGATAGACATAAATATACTGATTTATTAACTGGTTTAAAAAATAGAAATTATCTAAATAAAAGAGTTCCAGAGTGGGAAGCAAGTAAGGTTTATCCCCAAGCAATCGTTATGATTGATTTAAATAATATTAAATATATTAATGATAATTATGGACATGAAGAAGGAGATAATGTAATTATTAAATCAGCTTCTATTCTTGTTAATTCACAATTAGAAAATACAGAAATAATTAGAACAGACGGTAATGAATTCCTAGTATATTTAGTAGGTTATAGTGAAAAACAAGTAGCAACTTATGCTTTAAAATTAGAAAAAGAAATGAAAGCATTACCTCATGAGTTTGGAGCTTGTGTAGGTTATAGTATGATTTTTGATGAAATTAAAAGTTTAGATGATGCTATTAATGAAGCTACTTTGGAAATGATGAGTCAAAAACAAGGATTAAAATAGGAGGGGCTATGCGAAGTAGAGCTAGGGAATTTGTAAGAAAAGTAATAGCTATTGTGAGAAGACCTGATATGCAAATATTACCAGGTCAACTTGCTTTCTTCTTAGTACTATCTATGATTCCCTTACTAGCTTTAGTTGGAACAATTGGTAGTAAACTAGGACTTAGTATGACAGAATTTCGTAATGCTTTAGAATCAACTGTTCCTGATGCTGTTATAAATATTTTATTTCCAGTAGATGCTACTACTGGTCTTAATTTTAACATTACCGTTTTTTTTGTAGCAGCTTTTATTCTAGCTAGTAATGGAGCATATTCAGTTATTACTACTTCAAATAGAATATATGAAGTAGAAGATAATAGTTATATTAGAAGAAGAAGTAAAGCTGTATTATTAACATTTATCTTAGTTAGTTTGTTATTTTTCCTAATATTAGTACCAGTTTTTGGGGATACCTTAATATCCTTAGTAGAACTTAACTTACATAATGAGAAATTAACTATCCTTATAAGAAATTTATATCACTTAGGAAAGTATCCCTTATCCTTATTCCTACTATACTTTAATATTAAACTTATGTATATATTAGCACCCGATAAAGAAATTAATAGTAAAGAAGTAAGTGCAGGAGCCATGTTTACGACAATATTTTGGTTAATAAGTTCTAAGATATATGCTTTTTATGTAGAATACTTTTCCCATTATGACTTATTTTATGGAAGTATGTCTAATTTATTAGTATTACTATTCTGGGTTTATATTTTAACTTATATATTTATTTTAGGAATGTGTTTTAATCAAGCAAGAGTTATACAAGAAACAATAGAACTTAGAAAAAGTGATATTGCTAAGAAACTTAAGAAAAGTCAAGATATCTCGTAAAATATTCATCAAAGGTTAGATTACTAGCCTTTATTTTTTTGGCTAATTCAATACCAACATAGCGATAATGCCATGATTCAAACTGATAAGTAGTAATACTTTCTTTTCCTTTTGGATATCTTAAAATAAAACCATACTTATAAGAATTATCTAACATCCATTGATACTCCTTCGTATTAGTAAAATTTTCAAAAGAATTAATAGTATTATCAACATCAACAACTAAACCAGTCTGGTGATCAGAAAATCCTGGTCTTGCCGAATAAGTATCAGCCTTATTAACTCCATCAACTTCTACATATTTATCATATAATCTTTTTTGATAAGTATATCCTCTATAAGCAGAAATAGCTCTAATAGTAAATCCATCTTCCTTAGCTTTATCTACTAACTTATAAAAATTATTCTTTGCTTCCTTAACTAAATAAATTCCCTCTTTACTATAAGGATTACCCATCTTTACTAAATTAATAGGAACATAATCCTCTCTTAAATAATTATATTTATTAACAAGTATATAAAAAGTATTTAAGTGTTTTGCTTCTTTAGTATAAGTATAATGAGGAAGGTCAAGATTAAGATTTACTCTTGTAACAATATCACTAACTGATAAATTACTATTAAGTTTATAGTAATCATTATATCTTTTAATATTATTACCTTTATAATAAGGCAGACACTTTGCTTCTTCAATAAAATTCATCTTCTTAATATTTTCTTTTTTAACTGGGTTATAAAAGAATAGTAAACTAGCTAAACAAGTAATAACAATTATTAAAATTAATTTTTTCATAAAATTCACCACTACTATATTATAATCTAATCATTCATAAATATTAAATAATTACATAATTTTTAACAAGGAGTGATTTATTAATGAAAAAATTAGTAGTTAGCTTTTTAGTTCTATTACTTTTGTTTCCTATGGTTGTAAAAGCAGATGATTTAGCACTTATTCCTAATGCTAAGAGTGGTGTATTAATGGAAGAATCTACGGGTAAGATTATATTTGAAAAGAATAAGGATGAGAAAGTAGCAGTTGCTTCTATGACTAAGATGGTTGCACAAATTTTAATATTAGAAGCGATTGAAAAAGGACAAATTAAATGGACTGATAAAGTAACAGCATCTGCTAATGCTTCCAGTATGGGTGGAAGTCAGATTTTCTTATCAACAGGAGAAGTATTAACAGTAGAAGAAATGATGAAAGGTATTTCTATGGCCAGTGCTAATGATGCAACCGTTGCAATGGCTGAATTTTTAAAAGGAACAGAAATAGATTTTGTTAAAGAAATGAACAAGAAAGTAAAATCTTTAGGACTTAAAAATACCCAGTTTAAAAACTGTACAGGTCTTGATGAAGAAGGACATTATTCTACGGCTTATGATATGGCAATTATTGCAAAAGAGTTATTAAAACATGAAGAGATACTAAAGTTTTCTTCTAAATATGAAGATTATTTAAGAGTAAATACCCCTAATAAGTTTTGGTTAGTTAATACAAATAAACTAGTAAGATTTTATGAAGGTGCAGACGGTTTAAAGACGGGACATACTGATGCAGCTAAATATTGTTTAGCGGCAACTGCTAAAAAAAATGATATGCGTCTAATCGCTATTGTTTTAGGAGAAGAAGTATCTAAGGTTAGAAATAGTGAAACAATGGCTTTACTAGATTATGGTTTTAATACTTATCAAGTACAAATAATAAAGAAGAAAAATGAAATAGTAAAGACTGAAAATATAGAAAAAGCTAGTACTAAGAAAATAGAATATGTTCCAGTTACTGATATTGGTATTTTATCTAAAAAAGGTGATACTAAGAAAAAGTATAGTTATGATATTAAAATAACTAAGAATAAATTACCTTTAACTAAAGGAGAAATAGTAGGAAAAATAAAGATTAAGGATGGTAATACTGTTGTAGGAGAAAAAGATATAACAGTTAAGAAATCAACTAAGAAATTATCTTATCTAACCCTTCTTAGAAATACAATCTATGATATAGCAAGTGGTAATACGTCAATTAAATAGAAGCATCAGAAATGATGCTTTTAATAATGTTGTATGTTCTTAAATGATGATATAATAATTTTTAGTAGGAGTGATTGAAGTGGGAAAAATAGCAAACATGTTATATATGATAGACTTACTTAATACTGGAAATATTTATACGTTAAAAGAGCTATCAGAATTGAAAGATAATTATCTTAATAACTATAAAAAAGATATTACTTTAAAGGCCGGTGATGATTTATGAAAAATAAAAATAATATCCTTCCTTTTGCTATAATTTTTATAACTGTTTTCCTAATAGCTACTTTAATATTGCATTTAGTAAATATAAGACTAAGACTGTGGGTGATTATTCTTTTAAGTGTTATAGCTATTATAAGTTTTATAATTGGAATAATTCAAAAGATTAGATTACTTTCAAGTGATAAAAAGAAACCTTTAATTATTATCACTATCTTAATAGTTTTACTTAGTTTACTTTTTTCACCCTACATTATTCTTATTTTAGCATTTAGTTATAAACCAGAACATACTGTAACATTAGATGATAAAAAATATGTAGCAGTTGTTACTTCATTTTTACATGTTGATGTTGATTATTATGACTATTATGGATTTCTATTGATGGGAACCAAAGTAAGAGTGCATGGTGATTTTGGAAAAGGCGGTTATGACCCTTTCACTAATCCAAATATTTCTGATAGTGTTACTTATACCTATTACGATGGTACTGGAAAAATAAAAACAAAAAGAATAGAAACATTTGTTAAAGATAAAAATGGTAAAGTAATAGATAAAAATAATTATAATATAGATACTAATAAAACCAATAGTTCTACTGATTATCTATTACCAGAAGATGAAGAAGTATTATATGAAAAGAAATTTAATAACACCATTTTAAGAATTGGTAAAGTAGATAATGTATTAGGACAAAATATGTTAGTAAATATTCTAAGAAGTAAAGACAATGGTAAAAACTTTTATGTTATATCAGATGACGTAATTCAAGTTAGTAATGAAGCAAAATTCTTATTTTTAAATGAAAACTTAGGATTTATAGCTAATACAGGTAAAATTTATTTAGATGATAATAAAACTAGTTTATATGTTACTAATAATGGAGGTAAAACTTTTCTGAGTTCTAAATTTAATTATACAAATGAAGATGTTTCTTATCTAACAATAAAAAGTATGCCTTATTATGATAATAATACTTTAATATTAAAATGTTTTATAGATGATGATAAAGAGTTAACATTTATTAGTAATGATAATGGACTTAATTGGAACTTAAAAAATAATAATTAATATTTCTATATTTGTTAAGTTATACAAAAAAATATTTTAAATAGGAAATATATATGTTATTATATTTGCAGACTTTTGTAGTCTCAAGGAATGGTGATATTAATGAAAGAAAACAAAAAAGTAAATATATGGTATAGAAATTTAAAATTAGAAGAAATAATATCATATTTTAATTTATCAGCTGATGAAATAACCTATGAATCAATAAAAGAAGTATTACTAAAAGATCTTGATGTTCAAGAGTATAATTCTGCATTAAATATTATATTATTTTGTGGTTTGCAAGAGAAAAAACAAATCGATACAGTAAAGAGTTTGAAATTTATAGAAGTTTTGTTACAAAAGGGTTTTAATGCAAATTATTGTGCTCCTTTTTATGGCGTTAATCTTATTCAATATGCTATTGAAAAAGGTTATTCAACAGAGTTTGTAGTTGATCTTATTAATTTAACAAAAAAGTATAATTTAAATGTTAATGCAAGAGACACTAAAGGAAATAGTATTATTCATACAGCAATAGAAACTAGAAATTATTTAGGAGAAATTCTCCCATTAATGAAAGCTTTAGGAAAAGAATTTAATTTTAATTGTAAAGATAAAAATGGAAAAGATATAATTGTAAAATTTAATATGTGCAAAAATAAAGCTCGAAGAGATTTGTTAGATGCTAAAGAAGAAATTGAATATTATAAGAATGAAGAAAACAATCATTGGCTAAAATATAAAAAAGTATTAGAATCAATTATAGATACTAAAGAAATGTTATTGCAAGCAGCAGAATGTGAGGAGAAGTTTAATTATATCAGTTCTTATTATGATAGGTTAGTAAGTGAAGAAAATTCTTTTCGTAAAACCATCAATTGGTTACGAAATCCTAATGGTAAGTTATCTAAACCAGTGAAAAAGTCAGAGCGAACAACTTCTACGCCAAACTTAGATGTGAAACAAGTTAAGCAGAATACAGTATCAAATCATAAAAGCTTAAATGATTATTTGTTTTTGAAGGTTGACAATATTTTATCTAAATTGACTTTTAATTTTATTATTCAAAACAAAGAAGTATTAACTAAATTAAAAGATAAATTAGTAGCATTGACTAATGATCAAACTATCTCTTTAGGCGATAAGAAAGTGGTGGTTACTAAATTAGAAACTTTTGATGAAATGATTCAGCAAACACTTGCAAAAGAAATAGAAGTATTAAAGACATCTAATGATATTTCTTATTTGAGTGATTTAGAAAGTCAATTACAAGAAAATGGTTTTCAAGTTCAACAACAAATGGTAAGAAAGATTATAAATGATTATCAAAATAAAGTAAAAGAGTTAGCTGATAATATAAAGTATAACTTAACTTTAGAAAATAGTAGAGAAATAGAGAAAGTCCTTACTACTTTGGCTAGTGAAGATAAGAAAAAATTAATTAAAGACTTTCAGTCTAGAAAAAAGAATTTGGTAGAAACTATTGATAAATTGGAAAAGTTACAGTTATCATCTGTTATTTTTAGTGTAGAGCAATTACCTAAAGAAGTATATTCTCAATATAATTTAACTAAGTTGAATGAAATAATTATTAAGATAAAAAGAGAAAAGTCTAACCAAAATAATAGAAAAAGTTCAAAATTGCAAGTTGATTCTAGTAATAATTTATTATCTAAAAATTTAAAATTAGTTAGAAAAAGAAATTTTTCATTAATAGAACCAGTAGTTTCAGCAGAAAAATTAACAAAAACAGAACTTTTAAATCAACAGGAGTCAGTAAAAAAGGCCCTAGAAATATATCAAGCTCAAATTAATAAGTTAAGAGATGATATTGTAAATAATTTAACACTAAATAATATTGATGAGTTTAGAGAAATTATAGCTGTATTAGATGATAGTAACAAAGAAGAGTTATCTGAAATATTTGAAACTAAAGAAAGTAAGTTGTTAAATCTTATTGAAAAGATGAAATCAACTCCTTCCTATGGAATGGAGAAGTTGCCTAAAGAGTTATATTCTGACTATAATTTAAGTATCTTAAAAAAACTAGTAACAGAAACGAAAAAGGATAGATTTATTGGTGACACAATGATAAATATTAGATTACAAAGTGAATTTGCACCTATATTAACATCGAAAAGTCTTAGTGTACTTGGACAGGATGAATTTCAAGAGCAAATGAAAACTTTAGAAAATCAAACTTTTAGTAGTAAAGTAAAGGTAAAGAAAAAATAGTTGTATTTATTATTCACAAATATTAACTTCTATACTATAATTAAATAAAATACAGAATAGGAGTTGATTATATGAGAAATGTCACAATACTTGGAGGAGGGGTCTTAGGAAGCCAGATAGCTTTTCAAACAGCTTATTCAGGATTTAATGTAACTATTTATCTTAGAAGTGAAGGAAGTATCGAAAGATGTAAACCTAAACTAGCTAAACTAAAAGAAAATTATATAAATGCTATTAATTTAATGGCTAAAGATAAATCTTATGGAACTTGGTGTAATGGTATTGCTTCCATAGATGAATTTGATAAAGATACTTGTTTGAAAAAAGTAGAAGAAGCCGCTAACAATATTAAACTAGAACTAGATTTAGAAAAAGCAGTAGCAGATGCTGATTTAGTTATTGAATCAATGAGTGAAGAGTTTGAAGCTAAGAAAGAACTATTTATAAAACTAGCACCACTTCTTCCTAGTAAAACAATACTAGTAACTAACTCTTCTACTATGTTACCAAGTCATCTTGCTAAATATACAAAAAGAGAAGAAAAATTCTTAGCTCTTCATTTTGCTAACTCTATTTGGAAAAATAATATAGCAGAAGTGATGAAACAAAGTAAAACTAAAGAAGAATACTTTAATATTATTTTAAAATTTGCTAAAGATATTAAAATGTTACCCTTACCAGTAAGAAAAGAAAAATCAGGTTATTTACTAAACTCAATGTTAATACCATTTTTGTTCTCTGCTCTTGACCTTGTTGTAAATGAAATATCAGATCCAGCTAGTATTGATAAAGCTTGGACTGTTGGAACAGGTGCACCTGAAGGACC
>RKAV01000013.1 GCA_014846175.1 bacterium
TGTGTTATTTTAGCAGGAGGAACCAATGAAAAATAAAAAGATAATAATATTAATTATTCTAATACTAATAAGTATATTAACTCTTATAGGTAGTAGTTATGCTTTACTTACTAAGACATTTACTAGTAAGAAACTAAGTGTAGAAGTAGGGACTTTAAAAGTAGATTTTACAGAAGGTAATGCTATTAATTTAGATAATACTAAACCTATGAGTGATAGTGATGGATTAAATACTATACCTTATACTTTTACTATAACTAATAGTGGAACAATAGATTCTTATTACACTATATCAAATGAAGAAGATACTAATAACACTTTAGATACTACTTATCTAAAATATAAGTTAGTTAGTAATGATGGCTATGATTCAGGTATAAAGAGATTAAAAGATATAGGTACAGGTACTTATAGAATAGTAGATGAAAGAGATTTACTAAAAAGTAAAAGTGTAACTTATAAACTATACTTATGGATAGCAAGTGATGCCTCTAATAATATTCAAGATAAACTATATAAAAGTAAGATAGTAGTTAATAGTATTAGTAATAAAGGAACATTAGATATGAAGTGTAGATCTGTTGGTGGTAAATATATAGATGGTGAATGTAGAAAGTATTATGTGATGAAGAATCAATTAGTGGCTAATCCTGATTTTTCCCAAATTATAAGTGGTTGGAATGCTTATAATTTAGTAGTAGAAAAAAATAATTTACATTATAACCCTAATAACAAATATGAGCATTCTAATGCAAATGTTTACAATATTAATATTGATAATAGTACTCATTTTTTTTATGAATTTGCTACATCTAGTATTGACTATGTACAGTTTCATTTTCAGACACTTGATTGGACAAATTCCAATAATACTTTAGCTGCAGGTTCAAATTTTAGTTTTGATCCTAAATCATACACGAATAATTATTCTATTTATTTTGTTCCTAATAAGCTAGCAGAATATTTTGAAGAAGCAAAAGGTTGTAATCCATATTTTTCAGAAAACTCAGTTTTAAGCATTGGAGTATCATTCTATATTGATACGGACGATTACTTAAAACTTAGTTATAAAAATATTAATTTAATTGATTTAACTTTAATGTTTGGTGCTGGTAATGAACCAAGTAAGGAATGGTGTGATAAGAATTTAAATACTTATGTTGATTATAATGAGACTGGTATAAAGACACCTATTAGTGATATAAACTATACAGGAATAACTAGTTATTATGATGTGATAGATATATCTAAATAGTATTAAATAGAAAAGAGGAGAAAACAATGAAAAAGAAAAAGATAATAGTAATGCTAGTAATTATGTTAATAATAATATTAGGACTAAGCATTACCTATGCTTGGGCTAGTCAAACTACTATTAGTGATAAGATTCAATCTATAGTAGTAGGTAACTTTAAATTTAGTTTAACAGAAGAGAACTCTTTAACATTACCATCAGCTGAATTTATATCTGATGATAAAGGGATGATGCAAGATGGATTTAAATTCATTGTAGAGAATACTGGTCAATTTACTGGGAGCTATAGTGTTTATTTAGATGATGATAGTATACCAGCAGGTACTACTAGATTAGAAGATAAGTTTATTAAGTATAGTTTAGAAATAAATGGTAATAAATATAATCCAATGGAATTAAATAATAGAAAAATATATGATGGTATTTTAAATAGAGGAGAAAAAGATACTATTATATTAAGATTATGGTTAAATAAAGATGTAAATGGAGATATAGGTGGTCAAACATTTAAAGCTAAAGTAAGAATAGAAGCTAATCAACAACCATCTATTGATCAAACAACCAATATAACTTATGATTATAACTATTTAGTAAATGATAAGCTTGATGAATATTATGATATAAATACTTATGTTCCTTGTTGCAATTCAGGTACCTCCTTTAAATCTGTTAAAACTTATTATGATAATGTTGGAAGAGTGTTTTCAGTTACAGCATCTAAAGATAAACTTGATGCTGGTTGGTATTTTCAAAGAATTAATAAATTAATAGTTGATAAAAAATATACCTATATTTTTGAAGCTAAATCCTCTGAAAACATTGCTTTTAATATTGGTCCTGAGCAGGGGGGAGTGCATGGCTTTCGTGTGACAAATAGTTGGAAAAGATATAATTATAGTTTTACAGCCATTAATAAAATAATTGATAATAATGACTTTAGTGCATTTATATTTTATCACTGGGTTAACAGTGATAATACTACATTAGAAATAAGAAACTTACAAATACAAGAAGGTGGATTAAGTGTAGCGGAGATAGTTAAAATGAAAGGAACTAATCTTTATACATTTCCATATCTTAAAAGGGATAATTATCAGTTATTGGGATGGTATACTGATCCGGTTAATGGAGATAAGATAGATGAAAATACTATAGTACCAAGTACTGATACAACTTATTATGCTCATTGGAAATATATTGGGGAGAAGTAATTTTCTCCTTTTTATTTTTTGATAAATTTGTTATAATAGGCTTGCTATAAAAAGGAGGTATCTTATGATTTATTTTGATAACAGTGCAACTACTAAAACTAGGAAAGAAGTTCTTGATACATTTTATAAAGTTAGTGAAGAATTTTTTGCTAATCCTAATTCTCTACATAAATTAGGACTAAAAAGTAAAAAACTAATGAGGGGGGCAGAAAGTCAAGTAGCAACTCTTATGGGTGTAAAGAGTGACGAAGTTATTTTCACATCTAGCTCTAGTGAATCTAATAATATGGCTATAAAAGGAGTAATAGATTATTATAAGCATCGTAATAAACTAGTAATTACTACCGAGTTAGAACATGCTTCTATAAGTGAAACTTTACAACAATTAAAAAGTATAACTGTCAAATATGTAAAACTTGATAAATTTGGACATCTAGATTTACAAAATTTAACAGAGCTGTTGGAAGAAGAACCATTACTTGTCACTATTCATCATGTTAATAGTGAGACAGGTATTATTCAAGATATAGATAAAATTGGTAAACTTATAAAGAAATATCCTAAGACAATTTTTCATGTAGATGGAACACAAAGTGTTGGTAAAATACCTGTAAACCTAGATAATGTAGACCTATTTAGTTTTAGTGCTCATAAGTTCTTTGGTATAAAAGGAATAGCTTGTTTAATCAAAAAAGAAAACATTAATCTTTTACCATTGATATCAGGAGGAGATAGTCAAACTATTTATCGAGCTGGTACACCATCAGTACCATTAATTGCCTCATTTGCTAAAGCTCTTCGCTTAATATTAGAAGAGGAAGATGCCAACACCTTAAAAGTAAAAGAACTTAATAAATACTTAAGAAATCAACTAACTAACTTAGACGTTGTTATTAATTCACCAATAGATTCTTCCCCTTATATCTTAAATTTCAGTATAATAGGTAAAAAACCAGAAACAGTTTTACATACATTTGAACTTTTTGATATTTATATTTCTAGTAAAACAGCATGTTCATCAAAAGAAACTTATTCAAAAACACTTTACGCTCTTACTAATAATATGGATATAAGTAAAAGTTCTTTAAGAGTTAGTTTATCAAAAGATAATACTAAAGAAGAAATAGATACATTCATAAAAGTTTTAAAGGAGGAAATACTATAATGGAGAAAATAATACTAATAAAATATGGAGAGTTAACTACTAAAAAAGGTAATAGAAATTTCTTTGTTAAAACATTAAAAAATAATTTAGAAATAAAATTAAAAAAATATAAGGCAAGTATTACTATGGATTTAGCAAGAATGTATATAACTTATGATGAAACAGAAGAAGAAAAAGTAATAGATGCTATTAATACTACTTTTGGAATTCATTCTTATCACATGATATATACTTGCGAATCAACAAAAGAAGCTATTACTGACTTATTAATAGAAACTATAGAAAAAGTTAATTTTAAAACTTTTAAAGTAAAAGTTAAAAGAAGTGATAAATCATTTAAAGAGACAAGTGAAGAATTAGCACCATATTTTGGAGGAATAGTTTTAAAAAATAAAAACAATATAAAAGTAGATGTTCATAATCCTGAAGTACTTATTAATATAGAAATATTAAAAGAAAAAACGTTGATCTATTATAATGCTTTTAAAGGACTTGGTGGTTATCCAATAGGAACACAACCAAAAGGATTATTAATGTTAAGTGGGGGAATAGATTCACCAGTAGCAGGATATCTTGCTATGAAACGTGGTATAAAAGTAGAAGCTGTTTACTTTGAAGCTATACCACATACTAGTTTAGAAGCTAGAGAAAAAGTTTTAACTCTTGCTAAAAAACTTGCTAAATATCAAAATGAAGTAAAAGTTCATATTGTGCCATTTACTAAAATTCAAGAAGAAATATATAAAAATGTTAAAGAAGATTATGTTATTACTATAATGAGAAGAATGATGTACCGTATAATGGAGATGCTAGCTAAAAGAAATAAAGCCTATGCTATTATCAATGGAGAAAGTATTGGTCAAGTAGCAAGTCAAACATTACATAGTATGCACGTTATCAATAATGTAACTAATTATCCTGTTATTAGACCAGTCGCTTGTTTTGATAAATTAGAAATAATAGATATAGCTAAAAAAATAGATACTTATGAAACTAGTATTTTACCTTATGAGGATTGCTGTACAGTATTTGTACCAAAACATCCAGTAATTAATCCAAGTTTAGAGGAATGCATTAAACAAGAAGAAAAAATAGATTATCAAGAGCTTCTTATAGATACTGTAAAAGATACTTTTACTTTAAAAATTAAAAATGAACAAGAAGAAAGTTTAAAAGAATTTCTTTAGGTAAAAATTACCATTAAAAAAAATGTATTAAATTTTAAAAAATTCACATTCTACTAATGTAGGAGGTGAAACAATGACTAATTCAAGTAACAACAGTTCAATGAAAATGCGTGTTCCTGGTGCTAAACAAGCTATCGATAAAATGAAATACGAAATCGCTAATGAATTCGGTGTTAATTTAGGACCAGATGCTACTTCTCGTGCTAACGGATCAGTTGGTGGTGAAATCACAAGACGTTTAGTTCAAAACGGACTTAATCAAGTAAGTGGAAGTTATACTAACAAGTAATTATAGATAACTTAGTCGATAGGCTGAAAAAGCCTATCTTTTTTTGCTTAATTTATTTATAATATAATTAGGTGAGTTAAAATGTTTGACAAATATAAAGGAATTATAAATCTCGAAATGGTTTTGAAAGATGAATATAACTATACATTTACTGGTAACTTAAAAGATTTATACTTACAACCATTTATTGAATTAGAAGGAGAAGGAACTGATGCTTTATGTTGGATAAAGTATCAAGGTGATAGTTATTTATTTAAATCATTAAAAGACTTTGAATATAATGTTTGGGGTGAATTACTATCTGAAGAATTTGCAAAAAGATTAAATATACCATGTGCATCTTATAGAGCTGCTTACTTTGGTGACAAAAAAGGAGTACTTTCTAAACAAATGTTAAAAAGTGATGAAACATTAATACTTGGTAGTGAAATATTTCAAGATTTTTTTAATCAAAAAACAAGAAATAGTAACCAAGAAAAAACATTAAAAGAAAAATTTGATCTTTATGAAATACCTAAAGAAATACGTAATTATGATTCATTTAAACAAAGCAATTCGGTATTTAAAAGATTAAATAATTTAGAACAGGTTTGGGATATATTAGCAACTAGAAAGGACATAAGTGACGAAGAATTAACTACTCTAGTTAATAGTTATACAAGGATGCTTTTGTTTGATATTTTTACTTTACAAGCTGATAGACATCCTAATAATTGGGGAGTGGTTAAAACAGCAAATGGTAAATATAAACCTAGTCCACTATTTGATAATAGTACATCATTTGGTCTTGGTTATCCTTTTATGGAAAGAAGAGTAACTAATTTCAAAAATGAATTTATGAATGCTAGATTCTCTAGAGATTATCATAATATAGACAATGATATTTATAAAGCAAGTCCTATCTTTACTCTTTCTAACGATAATATAAAAGACACATCACTAGAAATGTTTAGAGATTTTATAAGAAAAACAGGTAGTAGTTCTCTTATGTATATAAGGCCACTATTTAGCACTATTAATTCTGAGAACTTAGAAAAGATAATAAAAGAAGTTTCTTTAAGAAATGGTTTAGAAATGAATGATAATTTAGAAAGTTACATTTACAATGTATTTGATTATCACCATAATAAATTAGCAACTATAATGGATAAAGAGTATCAAGGAGGTAGTATTAAAAATGATACAGAAAAGAGTGTTAGAAGAATTTAATGGAGTAATTAAAGTGTTTAAAAATAATGAGATAGAAGATAAAATAATTCTATCATTTATAGATACTAATTTTGACTTTTTAAAAGAAAAGGAGGATATAGAAAGACATTTATTTTTATTAATGAATAAAAAAGAATTGTATAGTGTTTTATATGTGAATGAAGATAACTATTTATGGTCTACATTTGATGATAAAGAATTCATGCCTTTTAGAAAATTATCAGATGACTTTAAAAATAATGATTATGTAGTAGAAATGGTTATTGCTTATGCATCATCTTATAAAATAAAAGAAGCTATTCCAGAAATAGATGATATGAATGTTGAAAATAAGGTAAAAACTTTAAAAAATATTGGACTAAACTCTAATGGTTATCACATAAAATAAAAATAGTTGGAAATTTTAAATATGTTTTGATACAATAGGGAAAAGGAGATGCAAAAAAATGAAATTATTATCAGTTAACGCTGGAAGTAGTTCTTTAAAGTTTCGTTTATACGAAATGCCAGAAGAGAAACTTTTAATGAAAGGAATGTTTGAGAGAATTGGTCTTTTTGGAAGCTGTTATAGTATTAGAATTGGTGAGGAAAAGATTAGCAAAGATGTACCATTAAAAGATCATAATGAAGCAGTTAAAATTTTATTAGATGAATTAATAAACAATAGAGTAATATCATCACTAGATGAAATTGAAGCGGTTGGAAATAGAGTTGTTCATGGTGGTAATAAGTATTCAAAATCAGTAGAAATAACTGATAGAGTATTAATGGAAATTGAAGAAATAAGTGATTTAGCACCACTTCATAATCCCGCTGCTCTAAAAGGAATATATGCCTTTAAGAAAAATATTCCTAATGCTAAACTAGTAGCTTGCTTTGATACAGCATTTCATCAAACAATGAAAGAAAAAACATATCTTTATCCAGTACCTTATGAATGGTATGTTAAATATGATGTTAGAAAATATGGCTTTCATGGATTAAGTCATAAGTTTATAACAGAAAAGATGAAAGAAATGTTAGGTAAAAATCCTAATCTAATTATTTGTCATATTGGTAATGGAGCATCAATAACAGCCGTAAAAGAAGGAGAATCTATTGATACATCAATGGGATTTACTCCTAATGCAGGTGTAATGATGGGGACAAGATCAGGTGATATAGATTATTCAATTCTTTCCTACATAATGAAAAAAGAAGAAAGAAATCTAGATTGGATGGATAGTCAATTAAATAAGAAAAGTGGTCTTGAAGGAATTGCTGGAATGAGTGATTTAAGAGATATAGATAGAGCTTATGAAGCACAGGATGCCAAAGCTTTACTAGCACTAGATATGTATACTGATAAGATAGTTGATTATGTAGCTAAATACTATGTAAAACTAGGAGGAGAAGTTGATGCTATTTGCTTTACTGCTGGCGGTGGAGAAAATGATGATATCATTAGAAAAGAAGCTATCAATAAACTATATCCATTAGGTATATATTTAGATGAAGAAAAAAATAAAGAAACAATCGTTAGAAAAGGTGTAGAAGGAATTATTTCTAGTAATGAGTCTAAAATACCAGTTTATGTATTAGCAACTGATGAAGAATTAATGATTGCAAGAGATACTTATAATTTGTCAGAAGAAGGATAGAAAGATTTACATTTCTATCTTTTTTAGATATAATAATATTGTTTTAGAAAAGAGGAATATTATGAAAATTTTATCAATTAATACAGGAAGTAGTTCATTAAAATTCAGTTTATTTGAAATGAATAATGAGGAAGTAATTGCTAGTGGACTATTTGAAAGAATTGGTCTTGATGGAGTTTATACTATTAAATATCAAGGTCAAAAAATTAAAGAAGAAGTAGAATTAAAAAATCATACTGATGCTGTTAAAATTCTATTAGAAAAATTAATATCACTTGAAATTATTAAATCACTTGATGAAATAGATGGTATTGGGCATCGTTTAGTACATGGAAAAGATAAATATGCATCTAGTGTTGTTATTACTGATGAAGTAGTAAATGATTTATTAGCATTTAAAGATTTTGCTCCACTTCATAACCCTGCTAATGTATTAGGAATAGAAGCTTTCCGTGAAGTTCTTCCTAATGTATTAATGGTTGGTGTCTTTGATACTGCTTTCCATCAAACTATGGATAAAGAAACATATTTATATCCAGTACCTTATGAATGGTATACAAAATATGGAGTACGTAAATATGGATTTCATGGAACAAGTCATCGCTATATAACAGAAACTCTTACTAAAGAATTAGGAAGAAATGACTTAAAGATAATAAGTTGTCATATTGGAAATGGTGGTTCAATTACAGCTGTTAAGGATGGAAAATGTGTAGATACATCTATGGGATTCACCCCACTTGCTGGTATAATGATGGGAACTAGATCGGGTGATGTTGATCCATCAATCATTCCTTATATTATGGAACAAGAGGGATTAAATGCGAGTGAAGTAGTAAATGATTTAAATAAGAAATCAGGTCTTTTAGGAATTAGTGGAAAGAGTAATGATATGCGTGATATTATTACTGCTGTTAATGAAGGCGATGAACAAGCTAAATTAGCATTCAATAAATATGTTAGATGTGTTACAGATTATATTGCTAAATACTATGTTTTATTAAATGGAGCTGACGTTATCTGCTTTACTGCTGGAGTAGGAGAAAATAGTATTCCAGTAAGAAAAGCAGTTTGTGAAAATTTAAAATGTCTTGGTATTAAAATAGACGAAGATAAAAACAATATAATGGGAGAAATGACTAAAATTAGTACTGATGACTCTAGTAGTATGGTTTATGTTGTTCCAACAGATGAAGAATTAATGATAGCTAGAGATACTTTATTCTTCCTACATCAGAATGGATAATACTATGTGGAATCGAATTTATCATAAAATAAAAAAATATGACAACATAGTTATTGCTAGACATATTGGAGCAGACCCTGATGCTTTATCTAGTCAAATATCTTTGAAAGAAGCAATACTTTTAACATTTCCTAATAAAAAAGTATTAGCAGTAGGAAATGGTAGTACTAAATTTTCTTATCTTGGAAAACTTGATCGTTATGATGAGATGAATGATTTTCTCCTAATAGTTTTAGATACACCAGATAAAAAAAGAATCGACTTCAAATATTTTGATAAAGCAAGTGAAGTAATAAAAATAGATCATCACCCTTTTATAGATGACTTCGGGGGAATTGAATATATTGATACAGAAGCCTCTAGTACCTCAGAGATACTAATGGAGTTTTTTAAAGCTTCAAAACTTATGTGTAATAAGGAAATAGCTACTAGATTATATTGTGGACTAGTAAGTGATTCTAATAGATTCTTATTTGATACAGCTAGTTACAAAACATTTGCTATAGTTAGTTATTATCTAAAAAAATATGATTTTACACTATCAGATGTTTATAAAAAACTTTATATTAGGCCTTTAAAAGAAGTGAGACTAGAAGGTTATATTAAAGAGAACATGAATGTATCTGAAAATAAAGTAGCTTCTATTTTAATAACTGATGATATTGTAACTAACTTTAAAGCAGATAGTGCATCATCTGGTAATATGATTAACTTTTTCAATTATATAGATGAAGTACTTGTTTGGGTTATAGCAACCGAAGATGTTAAAAATAATAATATTAGAGTAAATATTAGATCGCGTGGTCCAGTTATTAATAAAGTAGCAGAAAAGTATAATGGTGGTGGACATGCCTATGCTAGTGGAGCAAGACTTGAAAACTTTGATATAGCTAAAGAATTAATTAATGATTTAGATAAAGCAACTAAAGAATATATAGAAAGTGAGCTTAATGATGAAGATAAATAATGTAGAATTAGAAATGATTGTTACTAGAAGAAGTCAGTATCCAACTAATCATCAAAAAGAATTTTTATTAGTAGGACGTAGTAATGTTGGTAAGAGTAGTTTCATAAATACTTTATTAAATAGAAAAAATTTAGCACACACATCATCTCATCCAGGTAAAACACAAACTCTAAATTTTTATCATATCAATGATGAATTTTATCTAATTGATGTACCTGGATATGGTTATGCAGAAGTAAGTAAAACTATTCAAGCTAAATTTGGTAAAATGATGGAAGATTATTTAGAAAAAAGAGATGAACTACAAAGAGTTTTTATGTTAGTAGATTTTCGTCATAAACCAACTGAAGATGACATAATGATGTATAATTTTCTAAAGTATTATCAAATACCTGTTACGATAGTAGCAACTAAAGCAGATAAAGTAGGAGCTAGTAAACGAGAGAAAAGTAAGAAACTTCTACTTGAAACTTTAGACTTAGTAGTAGGAGATAATGTTATCATCTTTTCAAGTGTTACTAAAGAAGGAAAAGATGAAGTAATAAAACAAATAGATGAATTGTTAGTAGACACTATTTAGAATGTTATGCATAACATACACTAGGTGATAGATAATGAAGATTGTTTCTATTAGTGATGGATTTATCCTAATAACTCCAAAGAATCTTTACTTAGAAGAGAAAGATAAAATGATAAGAGAGTTAAAGAACTTCTTATTAACTTATAATAATTATTTTTCTTTTTTAAAGACTGGATTTTATGAAGTTAGTGTTGGATATAATGAACTAATAGGAACAATTTTTATAATAAAGAAAGAAGAAGATTTTATTTTTGGTGAAGACCATATTGATCTTAGAATTACTATTATGAATGAGATAGATATAGGATTTTCTTTTGAAGATGATGTAATCCCTCTTGATAAAGTATATTTTTATCAAGATAAATATTACTTGTTTGATAATAAACTTATTAAGAAATATTTTTATACTCTTATTGAACAAGGTGAATATGTTTTTTCTAATAAAATAGATGAGGTTTTAAACAAAGGAACGTTACTAAGTATTTAAGTAGAGATTAACTCTCTATTTTTTTGGTAATAAAAAAGACCTATATTGGTCTTATAGAACTATAGCAATCATATTGCTAGAACCTTTATTAACTACTTTAGTAAGAGTTTGTTGTAATTTATATCTAATATTATCAGGCATCATTGCTATTTTAGATTGGATTCCTTCTTGAACAATATTATCTAAACTTCTACCAAATATTTCACTTTTCCAAATCTCGCTAGGATTATGTTCATAATCTCGCATTAGATAATCAATTAATTCTTTACTTTGTGTTTCACTACCAATTATTGGTTCAAAAGTAGAATTAACATCCACTCTAATCATATGAATAGAAGGAGCGATAGCTTTAAGTTTAACACCATATCTTGGACCTTGTTTGATGATTTCAGGTGTTTCTAGTTTCATATCATTAAGTGAAGGAGTAGCTACACCATATCCTGTTTGTTTAACCATTTTTAAAGCATATTTAATCTGGTCATATTCTCTTTTAGCTTCTTCATATTCTTGAAATAATGATAATAAACTAGCTTTACTAGTAACATCTATTTTAACAATTTCTTTTAAAACTTGATTGTATAAATCACTAGGAGCTTCAAGATTGATAGTAACAATACCAGTAGCAGGGTCTACATTAGATAAATAGGCTTTTTCTATTTCTTCATAATCTTTGAAATGGTCAGTTATGTGTTCAATATCTCTTAACTTATCAACTTCCACAACACTATTTTTAATCGCTTCAATATAGACTTTCTTGATAGGGTTATCATGATTCAAGATAGCAATCCATTCAGGCATATTAACTTGTACTTCAAGAATTGGAAATTCATATAAAGCTTCTCTTAAAATAGTAGTCATTTCTCTTTCATTCATTGTATCAATATTGATAGGTAAGACAGGAACACTATATTCTTCTTTTAGACTTTCAGCTAGACGTTCAGTTTCAGGAAGAGTAGGGTGTGTTGTATTTAATAAGACAATGAATGGTTTACCTATATCTTTTAATTCTTCAATAACTCTATTTTCAGCTTCTAAATAATCACTACGATTAAATTCTCCAATAGAACCATCAGTAGTTACTACAATTCCAATAGTCGAATGGTCCTTAATAACCTTTTCAGTTCCAATTTCAGCTGCTTCTGTAAAAGGAATCTCCTCATCATACCAAGGCGTTTTAACCATTCTTGGACCATTCTCATCAGTAGCACCTTTAGCGTTATCAATAACAAATCCGACACAATCTACTAATCTAATATTACAGTCAAAGTCATCAATTTTCACTTTAGCTGCTCTATTAGGAATGAATTTAGGTTCCGTTGTCATAATAGTTTTACCAGCAGCACTTTGAGGAATTTCATCAAGTGTTCTTTTTTTCTCGTACTCATCTTCAATATATGGTACCACTAAAGTTTCAACCATCTTCTTAATAAAAGTACTCTTACCAGTTCTAACCGCTCCAACAACTCCTAGATAAATGTCACCCCCTGTTCTTTGTGCAATATTTTTAATGATTTCATATTTTTCCATATATTCACCTTTTTCTTTTATTCATTTTAACTTTATGTAGAAATATATGTCTTTATGAATAGAAATATTATGTTAATGTTGATGTAGCAGTATTTTTATTGTATAGTATACTAAAAAGGAGAGGGCATTATGATGAAAATTTGAGGTTAATCTATATCAAATTTTTAGACACTTTTTTTCGAACAACCTATTTTTATCGTATTTAAATTTATTCTAATTTGCCTATTGACTGAATAATTTTATTTATCTTTTTTTATAGTATTTTATCTGATTGATTTTTCAAATAATGAAAAAACAATCATCAAACTCCTTACTAAGGTATAAATAAAATTATTACTAGTCAATATCGGCATAAAGATTAAATACTATACTGCTGCTAAACTAACTATGTAGTTATTATATTTTTCATTTGGAGTGATATAACCTAAAGAATTATGTATTCTTTGATTATTATACCATCTTTTTATAAATTCAAATATTGCTAGTTTAGCTTCTTCAAATGTTTAATAATTATTAACATTTACTTCTTCTTTCTTTTTTTGTTAGATTGTTTATGGTATCTTTTAGTACCTTATTGGTATAAATAGATGTTTTAGTTAATCTTTTTAAATAGATAAAACTATTATCATTTACTAACCATGAGAATGGATCATGCTGTAATATTCCATTTTCATTACTTTTTACTATTGTATAATCTTCACTATTACAAAGTAACATACCTATTATTGAACTTTCTGGTATGTTTTATAAAGCAGTGGTTCAGTATTTTTAAATTCTTAATTACATCTAAAACTAGTTCTTTTTGTTTTATAAGTTTTCTAGACATATTTATTATCACTTCTTTCAATTAGAAAAGCTTTTTTATTTTCGACAATAAAAAAATTACCACATGAAATCATATGATAATTTTTATTTAATTATTTTCACTATCTTTTTTTAGTGTTTCCGTTGTAATATATGCAGTTATAGGTATAACTATAATACAGCCTAGTGCACTAAATAATATTTTAATCATTTCTGAAACAAATGTCTTTGCATTTACAATTTCTAAAGATGAATAACCTCCTTTATAAAACCAAATCAATAATGTCATAAATTCACCTAAAAAAGCAAACATTAAGGTATTATTCGTTGTACATAATATATCCCTTCCTATGTTCATTCCCGATAGAAATAACTCTTTTTTTGATAAGTTTTTATTATTATCATAAACTTCGTATAATGCAGAGGAAATTGCTATTGAAGAATCAACCGTTGCTCCAATTAAACTAATTAATATCATAGAAATTGCAATGTTAGTAAAATCTATTTTTACATCATAAGAAAACATATTTATCTCTTCATAAGACTCATATCCAAAACCAGCAATTCTTGATATCTTTGTTACAAAAAATATGAGAAATGATAATATAATTAATACAATAATAACTGATTTTAAACTAGATTCTGTTTTTATGTTTTTTTCATTTACATAATATAATATTATATAACTTATTATAAAACAGCCTATTAAAGAACATATTATAGGATTTAGTCCAAGAGCAATTAAGTAAAAAATAATCATTAAAATAATAAAATTAAATATTATAGATAAAAATAATTTTATTCCTCTTTTTATATCAATATAAATCATTAATAAAAATAATAAAATAATTAATATTATATTCATTTTACACCTCTTTTCATCAATTTAATTGATATATGTGCTGATATAGGAATAGTTAAAACAATACCAATACTACCAATTAAGAATCTGGTTAATTCTAATGTAAAATTACTTGAAATATAATTATACATTGAAAATCCATTGCGTAATGCTAACACAAAAATAGGAAGACCTGAACATAAATAAGTAAAAAACAAAACATTACTCATTGTACTCATTATATCTTTACCTATTTCTCTAGCAGATTTTTTCAAATTTTTGACAGATATATTATTGTCTTTTTGAATCAGTTCCGATATAGAAGCTGAAATTGTAATTGCTACATCCATAATTGCCCCTGTTGATCCGATTAATAGTTCTGGTAATATAATATCTTCAATAGGAATAGTTAAAAATGATAATTCATTGAAATTTATCCCTTTATAACCAGTAAAATTTATAATAATTACAATTGTAATAAGCATTACTAATGTTGATATAATTACAGAAATGATTGCCGATAATGTTTTCTTGTTAAATCCACTTGCTAATATCAAAGAAATAATAGAGAAAATAATCATTTCTATTACACATAAAAATAATAAATTGATACCTTTAAAATATAAAGCTAAACCTATATAAAAAATTACTAAATTCAAAACAACACTTAATACAGATAACAGTCCTTTATAAGAACCAACTATATAAAGTAAATTTAAAAATATCACTATCATTAAAGTTAGATAGAAATCTCTTTTTAATTCAATATCACTCGCATTTAATATTATTTTGTCATTAACTTTGTATTTATCTGTAACAACAGATGAATAAGATTCATCATAAGAGATGGTTTTTTCTTTTCCTTTTTGCTTACCATTAGTTATTATACCTGTTATCTTTCGCATATAGTATTTTTCTTCTAATCCTAATGAGTTTTGAGATGTTTCTTCACTAATTGTATCAATTTTTGTTATTTTAACAATTTGCTTGGAATATAAAAAATCATCATTATAAACAAAAATTAAAATAATTATAGATATAAGAAATATAATAATAGAAATCAGTTTCTTTTTACTAGACATACTACTACCTCCAAATCTATTATACTAGTTTTTTCAAAAAATCATATCCTAATATTAGAGTGGGCATAAAAATTTATACTTATTTTTTTCTTATCATATATTACATTATGAATATAATTGATTATGTTAGTAAGAATAATCTTACAATGAAAGACTCACCACTTAATGAAGTAGATAGTTTAGTTTTATCACAACTTTCATATCTTTACTATGAAAAAGTACCACTACCTTGTAAGGTAAGTGATTTAAATAATTACTTTTATGATTTATTAGGTACTGATAGGGATGATTTAAATAACTTAAATCTATTAGAAAAAGTTTGTTCTTCTAAAAGATTTTCTAATATAATAGTTAATTACTATATCAGTAAAGATAACTTAGTAGAGAATAAACAATTTTCTGCTATAACCTTTTTCTTAGAAACAGGGGATATCTATATCGCTTATCGTGGTACGGATGGAACAGTTAATGGCTGGAAAGAAGATTTTAATATGTCATTTTTATCACCAGTACCAGCTCAAGTAGAAGCTTTAAAGTATTTAGAAACAGTCTTGTCTTTAACTAATAATTACTGTTATATTGGTGGACACTCTAAAGGAGGAAACTTAGCATTTTATGCTGCTATATATTTAAAAGACAAAAGAAGAATAAAAAAAGTATTCTCTCATGATGGCCCTGGTTTTCAAGAAAAAGTAGTTAATAGTAAAGAATTTAAAAATACTGAACCACTACTTTATAAAACAATACCAGAAAGTTCAATAATAGGTATGTTACTTTGTAATAGTGAAGATTATACAGTAGTAAAAAGTAATGAAAATGGAATATTACAGCATGATCCATTCTCATGGTTAGTAAATGATAACAGTTTTATCTATTTAAAAAGATTAACTAAAACATCTATTTATACCAATAAGGTACTAAAAGATACCATAAACAATCTAACAAAAAAAGAAAGAGAAGAATTTGTTAATGCTTTATTTACTATTTTTGATAGGGCAGATATTAAAACACTTAAGGATTTATCAAAAAACTGGTATAAAAAAATTCCACCAATTATAAAATCAATGGAATCTTTAGATACTAAAGTAAAAAAATGTCTTTGGGATACAATTAAAGTATTAGTAGTTTTCATTATCAAGAATTTACCATTCTTACTTTGAAAAAATATCATGGAAATAAGGTATGTCTTTGACAGTCTTATTTTTCTTTTTTAGTACTTTAAAGTCATATCTTGATCTATTAAGAAAAGGTAATTCGTCTATTTTATTCTCAAACTCATCTTCACTAACATCATCAATACTCTTATGGAAAACAGTATGATAAAATGATAAAAGATAAGAAAGTCTATCATAGTTTTGTTTTCCCTTATAATCAATACCTCTATTTTCTAAATATTCAAACAAAGGAGCAGAAATACCCATTGGTTCCATTCTTTTAATACCAACTCCATCAAAATCAATAAAAGTAAAATCGTTGTTTTCTTCATCAATTATAATATTTTTATAATTAATATCGCCTAATATAATTTTTCTTTTATCTTGATGTATATTTTCTAATTCCAAAGAAACATCAATAAGTTTATCTTTTAATTCTTCTATAGAATGAGCCTTTTCATATTCTGCTAGTGTAATTCCTTTTTTATAAGCTGTTACACATCCACAAAAAGAATAACCATTGTATAGCTTAGCAAGAGGAACAGCAATTCTTAAATTACTAATCTTACTAGTTGCTTCAACATGTGCTTCTCTTTCTACTAGCTCACTAATACTAAAATCTTTATAAATCTTGTAAACTAAATCATTATTGTAATAAACAGTACTCTCACTTGATAAATTACTATTAATTTTAGTTAATTTATCAAAATTAATACATGTAATATCAATCTTTTTCATCCTACCACCCCTTATTTGTCCCATATTATATCATATTTTGGCAAAAAAAGAAAGATGTAGTTTTAAAACATCTTATCAACATTATCAGGTACTTTATCTTTCATTATTGTATTTATTATTTTTTCTTTCTTTTCTTTAGAAATATTTTTACCAGTCATAGTAGCTATTTCATCAACAACTTCAGACAAAGTCTTTTCATCTTTCATATTTCCATCTTGTAGTTTATTAGCAAGAGATAAAATTGTATCTTTACTAACATTAGTTTTCTTTTCTACTCTTTTAAAAAAACTATCTCCAAACATAGAAAACCTCCTAGTTCATTATATGAAACTAAAATGATTAGGTTCTATTATTCCTATTTATTCTTTTTAATTGATTATTAAACTCTTCCATAGAAATTAATCCTTTATCAAGTCTATCCTGTAACATAGCAAGAGATTTTTCATGCATTTTTTTACTGTCTAGTGGATTAGCATAACGATAACTAGCTAAATTGTTAGTAAAAATATTTTTCTTTTCTTCTTTATGTAAGTTAGAAAAATTTGTTTTTTCAAACCTTTTATTATTAAAAGAACTATTTCCACCAATTATCATAAGTCATCTCCACTTCTGTTTTTAAATTGTAAAATGATAGGCGTACCCTCTAAATCAAAGTTTTCTCTTAATTGATTTTCTAAATATCTTTCATAAGAAAAATGTACAAGTCCTTTATTATTAACTCTAAAAGTAAATTTTGGTGGTTTAGTACCACTTTGACTAACGAAATAAATCTTTAATCTTTTAGCTTTATAACTAGGAGCAGGATTTCTATCATAAGCCTCTCTAATAACATCGTTCAATACACTAGTTTTAACTTCACGATTAATATTTTCTTTAACTTTTAACACTTCAGGCATCAAAGTAGAAATCCTTTTTTTTGTAAGAGCTGATAAGAAAACGATTGGGGCATAAGTAATAAATTGAAATTCACTTCTAACTATTTTTTTATAATTATTGATATTTCCATCTTTTACAGTATCCCATTTATTAACAACAATAATTATTCCTTTTCCTCTATCTAAAGCATAAGATGCTATATGTTTATCATGCTCTTTAATTCCTTCTTCAGCATTAATAACCAAAAGACATAAATCACTTCTATCAATAGCTCGCATACTTCTAACAAGACTATACTTTTCAATACTTTCAAACACTTTACCTTTTTTACGCATACCAGCAGTATCAATCAAAACATATTCTTCTCCATGATATTTTAAAACTGTATCAATAGAATCTCTAGTAGTACCAGCTACATTAGAAACTACTACACGTTCTTCATTTAATAGGGCATTAATTAAACTACTTTTACCAACATTAGGTCTACCTATAACACAAAATTTTAATCGTTCATCAGGAACTTCTTCCTCTTCAACAATATCTTTTGTAATTTCATCAAGCAATTCATAGTAACCTGTATTATGAATAGCACTAATAGGTAAATATGTTTCAAATCCTAACTCATAGAAATCATAGAGATTATCTTTTGCTTCCTTAGTATCTATTTTATTAATAGCTACAATGACTTTTTTACCACTTCTTTTTAGGATATCTCTAATAATTAAGTCATCTTTAGTAAGACCAAACTTTCCATCAACTACAAATAGAATAACTGAAGCTTCACTAATAGCAAATTCAGCTTGAATTCTTATTTCATTTTGAAAGTTTCCCTCTTCCTCTTCGATACCACCAGTATCTATTATTGTAAAATTCTTATTATTCCAACTAACATCTTGATAAAGTCTATCTCTAGTTACACCTGCAACATCTTCAATAATAGCAATTTTTCCTCCAGCAATTTTATTAAATAAAGTACTCTTTCCAACATTAGGATGTCCAATAATTGCTACAATATTTTTTTTCATATAATATCCACCTCTTTTCTTATATCTTATTTTAATTCTAAATATTATTAAAATCAACAAAAAAAGACATTAGCTTACGGCTTAATTGTCTTTTACGAATTCTACAATATCAGAAACGTTACAATTTAAATAACTGCAAAGTCTTGCTAAAACATAAATATCAATTCTAATGATTTCACCAGTAGTTAATCTTTTAATTACTTTAAAATCAGTACATGTATCATTGATTAATTTACTTTTGGAAATACCTTTATCAAGTAGTAATTGCTCTAACTTAAAAATATAAGTACCTCCATCAACCTTGATTTTTACATATTTCTTTTCCATTCTTCTCCTCGCCCCTTCGTATTAATTTTAACAGGCAACTAGCTAATTGACTAGTGGTTATATAACTATAATTACCTAAAAAAAATAAAATATTCATTTAAAAAAATAAATATTTATAATATAATTATAATAGAGAGGAGAAGAAAATGATAGTAGGTGTTGTTATATTATTGATTGGTATATTGTATTTACTAGAAATATTTAATCCAAGTTTTCAACTTAATTTTGATATTATTTGGCCAGTAGTATTAATTGTAATTTCAATTTATTACATAATTAAAGATGAAAAATTGGATTTTACTAAAATATTGTTTCTATTTATTGGCTTATGGTTTTTATTAGTTAATACTTCTTTAATAGTAGAGCCTTACAATAAAGCCTTTTGGCCAGTTATATTAATACTTATAGGAGGTTATATTGTAATAAGTGCTATAGGTAAAGATAAAAAGAATACTAAAATAAAGCCAAGCAAACATTCAAAAGATTATTATGGTATATTTAGTGAAGTTAAGGATAATGTTAAAACTAAAAACTTTAAAGGAACCGATGTTTATTGTATTTTCGGAGGAGCTGAACTTGATTTTAGCGAGATAGAATTAAAAAGTGATGCTATAATTAATGTTTATTCTTTCTTTGGAGGTGCAACAATTAGAGTTTCTGACAATTATAATGTTATTTGTAATTCAACGGCAATTTTAGGAGCTAATGAAAATAAGACAACTAATTCCTCTGATGATTCTAAGCAAAATTTAATAATTAATTGTATTTCTTTTTGTGGCGGAACGGAAATAAAGTAGATGAATTATATAGAAATAAAAGAAGAAGCAAAAGAATTGACTTCTAAATATATTTTTAGTTTTTGGAAAGGTGCTTTACTAGTTTTTGCTTCATCACTTGTTTTATCAATAATTTTAGCTATAGTAGCAAATGGAATATTAGCTGTTATTACCGAAATATTGCTCTTACCGCTTTATATAGGTCTTACTAGTTATATTCTTGGTATTACAAGAAAGGAAGATGTATCTTTTACTAGAATATTTAGTGGTTATAAGAAAATTGGTCTTATTGTAGTTACTTTGATCATTAGTTATATATTATGTATGTTTGGTTACTTTATTTTTATAATACCAGGTATAATACTTACTTATTCTTTTGCTATGATAAGTTATTTATTAGCTGATACAAAAGAAACAAATATTGATAAAACCGGTTGTATAGTAAAACAAAGTATGAAAATGATGGATGGATATAAAATGGATTATTTTACTTTTCAATTAAGTTTTATTGGTTGGTATTTTTTAGGAATTATAACATTAGGCATAGCTTATATTTATGTAATTCCTTACTTTACTTTTGCAAATACTTTATACTATCAAAGATTAAAAGAAAAACTTAAATAATATAGTTTTTCTTTTCTTTTAATTATGCTAAAATCATGGTGGAGGTATATTATGAAAATATGTGTTTTAGGAAGTGGAGCTTTTGGACTAGCTATTGCTTCTTTATTATCAAAAAATAAAAATAATGAGATAATAGTTTGGTCTCCTTTTGAAGAAGAATATGAAGAACTTAGTAAATTACATACTCATAAGAAAATATTTAATGATTATTCATTTGAAAAATTAAATTTTTCTATGGATTTAGATAGTTCTATTGATGGCTCTAGTATTATTATTGTTGCAATCCCATCTAATGCTATTAGAGAAGTACTTTTAAAAATTAAAAATAAACTTAGTAAGCAAATACTTATTTTTGTATCTAAGGGATTAGAAAAAGGTACTATGAAAAGAACTAGTGAAATAGCAGAAGATTTAGGAGTAACTAATTACTATGGAGTGTTGGCAGGACCTACCTTTGCTAAAGATATGTTAAAAGAAATACCACTTGGTTTTACCCTAGCTACAACAAAAGAATATGTTTCAGATAAAGTGGAAGAAATGTTTATAAATACAAATGTTCAGATAGAAAGTACTAATGATATAGTTGGAGTAGAATATTGTGGCTGTATAAAAAATGTTTTGGCAGTAATTACGGGGTATTTTTATACTAATGAACAATCAAGTTCAGCAAGGGCATTTTTCTTTACTAAAATAGCTAAAGAAGAAGCTAAATTGTTAGAATTATTAGGTGGAAATAAAGATACTTTATATACTTATGCTGGAATAGGGGATTTGCTATTAACTGCTACTAGTAATGAAAGTAGAAATTTTTCCTATGGAGAATCTTTGGCTAATGGCATAGTCAATGATAAATTAACAACCGTTGAAGGAATAAAAACTTATCAGTCATTAATAGCTTTAATTCCTAAAGAAGAATTGAAAGATACATTACTTAATACTTATTCTAATTTATTTAGTGAATAGATAGTTATCAACTATACTAAGTAAAATTCTAGCTGTACTGTTGCAAGATAGTAAAAATATGATAAAATATACTAAAGGAGGAAGAAATGAAAATTGAAGTTAAAAAAACAATTTGGCCTTCATTGATTAGTTCAGTTGCTGTTTTATTACTTGGATTACTTTTGTTTTTTAAATCATCATTAACTTTAATGGGAATATCTTATGTTTTTGGTGGCTTAATCATTGCTATTGGAGTTCTTGCTATTATAAGATTTATTTCTAATAATCATAGTGATATATCTAATCAGCTAAATATAGTTTATGGAATCATTTGTATAATTAGTGGTATTTTCTTTATTGAAAAACCAGCAATAATTGGTAGTATTATTCCTGTTGTTATGGGAATTGGTATAATAGTCAATAGCTCTTTAAAAATACAACAGTCATTTAATCTTAAAAGTTTAAATAATAATTATTTTCTTTGGTCATTTATAATGGCATTATTGAGTTTGGTTTGTGGTGTTGTATTATTATTCAATCCATTTAAAGGTGCAGTAATTATTACTAAAGTTATAGGAATATTTCTAGCTATTTATGCTATTTTAGATATTTGTAATACTATAGTTCTTAAAAAAAGTGGTGTTTCCATAAATATAAGTACATTTAATAGTGATAATACTAAGTCTAAAAAGAAAAAAACAAAAGATGCAAAGATAATTAAAGAAGTGATTGAAAAAGGGGATGAAAATAAGTGATAATATTTAGCTTGGAAACCACTTTAGAAAAAATTAGTACAAGGATAAATACATTTCTAAATTTATATGGAAGTAATCCAATAGTTTGGGTTTTAATCTTTGCAGTAATTGTTGCTATTTCCTTTTGGGGTATTTCTGGACTAAATAATAAATGAGTTTGCTATTTCAAAGGCAAACTTATTTGTTATACTATATAAATAGTAGATAGAAAGGAATAATATGGAAAAATTAGAATTTGGTTGTTCATATAAAATTCATAGTTATAAACATAATGGTATAATTTATAAATCTTGGGATCAAGCAATTTATTTAGGTTATGATAAAGAAGAAGAGGCTTATATATTTGTTAATGAATATGCTAATGTTTTAGAAATGGATGGAAGAACTTGGCATACTAAAGAGCCAGCTATTTTATTTTTTTATAAAAAACATTGGTATAATGTTATAGCACAATGTAAAAATAATGGCATTTCATATTATTGTAATTTAGCTTCGCCCGTATTTATTGAAGAAAAAACAATTAAATATGTAGATTATGATTTAGATGTTAAAGTGTTTAAAGATGGAGCTTTTAAAATTTTAGATTGGAAAGAGTATAATTATCATAATAAAAAGATGCAATATCCTATTGAACTTAATCATAAAATCAAAGAAGAATTGGAAAAATTAATCTTAAAAGTTAGGAATAAAGATGGTTGTTTTTCTAAAGAAATGGTAGAAAAATATTATCAAGTTTATTTAAAAATAAAAAAACAAAAAAAATTAGAAAAATAGGTTGACATTGTATGCTATTTTTGTTAAAGTAGAAAACGTCACTTGAAAAAAAGTGACAATTAGATTGCTATCTTAACACGTTGATTAATACTTTTAAAAAATTCAAAAAAGTATTGACAACAACAATTAAGTTTGTTATATTAATAACGCAACTTGAAAAAAGAAGCAATGTTCTTTGAAAACTAAGCAAAACG
>RKAV01000077.1 GCA_014846175.1 bacterium
ACCATTTACAATAAACTTCTACCATTTGATACATACTAACACCTACTTCCTATTATCTGTATCTTTGATATCTTAATAATATCATAATATTTGACATTTAACAATATGAAAAAATGCTAACAAGTACTATTGTTAACACATTTATTTAATTCCTTAGAAATAACTTCTACATAATTATCAGTTGATTTTCTTTCAAATCTACTTAAACTTAAAAGAAGGAAAACAACAAAACTAATTATTAATAATAATCCATATAAGATAGTTGAAATAGCAAAACCTTTTTGATTTAATTTCATTCTTCTACTACCTCTATTAAAGCATGATAATGACTTGTTTTATCTAAAACAAAGTTATTATTTACTGCCCATAATCTAATTGAATAATCTTCACTACTATTAGGTTTTAAACTATCTTCATAAATAACATCACTAGGAAACTCTGATAAGATATAAGCCTTTGGTGTTTGATGATCTTTTCTAAAACTTATTTTTAATAATTCTTTAGGTATTTGTTTATCATAACAGTTATCACTATTCATTTTTTCTTTATTAGCTACTAACTTTATACTATATTTAACTTGTTTATCAGTATTGTTTTTAACTGTAAAAGTATAACTAGGAGTTGAAAGCCCTATAGCATCTGTTACAGGTGTAAACTTATTAAGAGATATTTCATTCACATTTTTATCATGAAAAACTACTTCCATTTTTCCTGTATCATAATCTTTATCTCTAGAGTTTGAAAATTTTTCATAAATAAGATAAGTTGATAAAGCTGAAAAGGTTATTAAAAAGATAATAATAATTATACTTTTTATTCTTTGTTTTTTATAATACGCCTGATACATAGTAAACACCTCTTTCTTTAATTATTTTAAATCTTTTATTAAGTATTAGTCAATTAATAGTTAACTAAATATTTTAACTTTACATAAAAAGAGCCATTTTAGTGGCTCTTATCTAGTCTTTATATACATTTTTTCTACAGATTAATTTATCACATGTTGCTAATACACCTGGTAATATTAATAGTATTAATATTACTGAACAGAAAGTTCCTTGTGATATAGTTTCACAAATCTTAGCTGCAATAGCATCAGCAAATGATGATACTATTAAAGTAACAATTATTAATATTGATGATGAAGATAAAATAGTATGAATAGATTTATTATAAGCATTAATAATTGCTTTTTGAACATTCATAGTTTCTCTTGATTCTTTATAGTATGTTGTATAAACAATCGCATAATCAATAGTAGCTCCCATTAGTATAGCTTGTACTATTAATAAAGAAATAAAGTATACTTTAGAACCAGTCATTGATAGAATCGCCATTGTTACATAAACAGCACATTGAATAATTAAAACTAACATTAAAGGTATTAATAAATCTTTAAAAGTAAATGCTACTACTACAAAGATGAATAAAATAGTAAGAATGGTAATAAAATCTAATTCATTATTAAATGACTTACTCATCTCAAGTGCCATAGGTGAATCACCTACTACATAGATACCTTTTTTATTACCTACTTCATCTATTGTTTTCTGAACAAATGCTAATGTATCTTTACTTTCTTTTCCATACTTAGTATTAAGTATAGCTCTTGAATATTTTTTAGACACTAGTAATTCTTTAGCAGTAGAAATAGTATCTTTAGCACTAATAATTTTACCTTGCATTTCTTTATCCAAAAATGATTTATATTTTTCATCTTTTAAAATAAAATCATTTAAATAATTAACTATTTCTTCTACTGTAAGACGCCAAGAACTATCATATAAATTTTCACTTCCGTGATAGATATAAACTAAATCAATTAAATTATAGTCAAGTCCATTAGTTAACTTATTAAGTATATTATATAATTCTAAGGAATTATATTTACTACCCATTAAAGTATTTTTCATAATACCGTTAATAGTTACCAATTTTTCTTTTGCTTCATTATCAAATCTAGTAGAGAATTTATCATTAGTTAAAACATCACTTATAATAAAATCAGTAAAATCTACTAATGATATTTTAGTATTACTATCACTACTATATAAAGCCATTACAAGAGAAATAGTATCACTATCACTACCAAGTAAGTTTGCTAGTTCTTTAGCTGTATACTTACTATCTTTTAAGGATGACATCATTACTTCTTTAACTAGATTTAATTTAGTTATAGTTGTTTTATTAAGTTTAGAAGCTAATAGAGAATTATCTTTATTATTTAATATTAAGTTTGCAAATTCTAAAGGTGACATAGTAGTTGCTAGTTTAGTATAATCAGCTACACCATAAACACTTTTAACAAGTGATTCATCTTGAGATATTACTTTACTTAGTTCTTTATAATTATATTTAGCTTCAGTATTATTAACTATATTATAAGCTAGTAATAACATATCTTTATTATTACCTAATTTAGAAGCAATTAATGTATCATTTTGATTACTTACAACAAAGTTTACTAATTCTTTAATACTCATTTTTTTAGAGCTTTGGGTAGTTTTATAATCATAATAGCTATAACCCAATCCCACTGTTTCTTTAGTAATATCACTACTTATATTAGCTAAATAACTTGCTAATTCTTGATAAGTATAAGTAGGTACTACATTATAAGTTTCATTATAAGATAAATTCATGATACTAACTAATAATTTTAAATTAGCATACATAGTATTGGTTGGTTGCATAGAATTAAGTGCTACACTAATTACTTTATATGGTGTTAATGTTAAAGATGTATCAGTAATTATTTCTTCATTACTAGCATTAGGATTTAAAGCTTTATAAATACTCATATATATGGTATTAATTTGTTCTTCACTAAAACCATAATTCTTTAGTTCATTATACATATCTATTTTATTTAAACTAGTAGTAATAAAATCTTTATTACTAAATTTAACTAAATATGGTTTATAAGTATTAACTGATGCTGGTAGTAAACTACTAATATTATTATCCATTAATACTTCATTAACAAATGTATTTAATGATAATTTAGTTAAACTATTACTATTATTTAAGTAATAATTATAAAAGTATAGTAAGGAAACAGTATTACTGTCTAAATTAGTTAATCCCATCTTACTTAACATATTACTAATAGTAGTACTATCGTATTTTTTATTTATATTAGAAGTGTCACTTAATGTTTTAAGAACAGTTAGTTTATTTACCATTTCTTCATTAAACATACTACTAAGTGATGAATTATCTTTTAAACTTAAAGCAATGGTTGCAAATTCGTTAATAGTCATAGTAGTAGTTGAATTACCACTTGCTCTTGCAAATAAGAATAAATCATTAACTGTTTTCTCATCAAGACCAAATAGACTTGCTATTTCGCTTTGATTCATTTGTCTATTAATATTATTTTTATCAGTAAATGGTTGTAATTGTTTTAAGGAAGCAATAGTTGTATTATCAATACTAGATGCATACGTCTTATTGTTAACAACTGTTCCTAACATAAAGTTAACAAAATCTGCCATCGTCATTTTACTATTAATATTCTTCGCATTATAAAGAATTAATAAGTCATTTACTTCACTCTCACCTATTCCTAAGATACTAGCTATTTCACTACTATCACGTACTTTACTAACATTTTCTTTACTAGCAAAGTTTTCTAATAAAGTCATATTATTTTTAACATCAGTAGTAATAGCACTTGCTAATTTAGGATTAGTGTAAATATCTGATTTAATAAATTTAATAAACTCATCTAAACTCATACTATCATTAGTATTTTTATTATAGTAATTATAATAGATTAGTTTGATTAAATAATCATCAAGTTCCGTATCTTGTCCTAATTCTTTAAATTTAGCATTTAACTCATTATAAGCTAGTTTTTGATTTATAGTATTAGAGTAACACAACACTTGATTAGCTTTTTTATCATTTTTTAATGATTTACAATATTTAGCCATTATATCTTCATATTGATTTTCATAGATAATTGTTATTTGATTAGTAGCTTTAAAGTGTTTTCCTACTTCATCTTGTTCACTATCAGTATATAAAATACCAAGATTTCCTTTTAATAGGTAAGCAGAAATAAATGCTACTATAATAATTATTAATTGAGCCCATCTTGTTTTATAACTAAATTTACCTAGTTTAGTTAAGTTAAATTCTAAAGCCTTTTTCTTAGAATTAATTATTTGTTTATCAAAAAGTAATAATAATCCTGGTAAGCAGAAGAAAATACTTACTAAACTCAAGAATACTCCTTTAGCTAATACAAAACCTAAATCTTTTCCAATAGTAAAACTCATAAATACTAAAGCAAGTAAACCGACTACTGTCGTAACTGAACTACTAGAAATAGCTTTAAATGAATCAAATAAGGCTTGTTTCATAGCTTTATTTTTATCTTTTGTTTTTTCTCTTTCTTGTCTATATCTATTAGATAACATAATAGAATAATCCATTGATAATGCTAGTTGTAATATAGCAGTTATTGAATCAGTTATATTTGATACACTAGGAAATATTATATTAGTACCTTTATTAATAAAGACAGCTATTCCAATAGAGATTAAATATAACCAAGGTTCAATATATGATTTACTTAAGAAGGTTAAGATCACCATCGCCATACCAATAGCAAGAGCAACAATCCAAAGTTTTAATACTGGTTTATACTCATTATAAATAGAACCACTCATGGCTTTATAATCATAATTTTTAACTACTTCATTATAAACATTTTCAGCTGTTTTCGAGTGATCATAGTCATCTACTTTTAGAGTATATAATGTATATTCACCATTGTTATATTCTTCACTATCATCATGTAATACTTTACTAACACCAGTAATTTTCTCTAATTTTTCTAAAGTTTCTTCTTTTTCACTTGAAGTTAGACCTTTAAACATTACATTTAATTCACTAGACTTTTGTTCTTTAAAAGAAGAATCCATAATATCTTTACCAATTCTCGTTTCTGATGTTTTGGGAAGATATTTAGTTATATCAGAGTTTATATTTACTTTAGTTGAACCATATAAACTTATACCAGTTAAGAACACAAAGATTATTAAGATAATATTTTTATGTTCTACAATAAAATCTGTAAATTTCTTCATCATTCTCTCTCCTTTTCGCGGGTTATTATATAATAGAAAAATAAACTCAAAATAAACTTTACTATATTTTTTTAAATTTATTCTCAAATATTCTATGCCAGTCATATTATTATATTGCAGTCATTTTTTTTAAAATGAAAAAAACTTGTCAAAATAACAAGTTTTGCTGTTAATATTTTTTTATTTCTTTACTAGTAGTTTTTGATATTCTGATTTCTTGACCAAAGGAGAAAACACTTTACTAATCATTGTAATATCCAATTTTGAGTTATCTTGAAGAGGTATAATTCTTGTTTTAGATTCATTTAGAAAAGCACAATGATGTGTAATTTTAAAGCATTCTTTATCTGTTATGAGCTTGTATTCTATGAAAACTTCTGATGTAAAGTTATAGTTATTATCTTCATTGTCTTTTCCATAATTTGTGTCACTTTGTGTATAACTTCCTTCTAACATGCACTTTAATAAGCTAGGCCTATCACAAGAGCCAACATCAATTTCTTGTTCTATACCATTATCAATTGCTGGTTCATCTAAATCAATTACAGTTCCTGTTATAAGAAACCTATCATAAACATCTTGTAACTTTGAACCGTTAAAAGATTGACTTAATGCTTCTTTGATACAAACATTAATATCAGTTTCTTTATTTAACACCATAAGTCTGATTGGTTCAGCGTGTTGATAAAAAATTATAGCATTATGTTTATTCTTTATATTTAAATCAGCTCTATTTGTAGTAATGATACAATTACAATTCTCTACTATTTTATATTTTTCAAAAGGAATACTATCATTCTCAAAACCATCAACAAAAGCTCCACTAAAACATTCAATATTATTTGAACTAGGTTCTGTCCATAAATCAATTGTCCTTATAATATTCATCTCTATCATCCTTTCTATATCTAAACTTTATTTAAAATAATGGTAAATTCTGTATATTTATCTTTCTCACTAGTTACTTCTATACATCCTTCATGTAAATCAACTATTTTCTTAGCAAGAGCAAGTCCTAAACCATTTCCGATATTATTATTTTTATCTTTAGTAGTATAGAACTTATCAAAAATATGATTTAAATTTTCTCTTTCTATTCCCTTACCATTATCTTTAATTTTTACTATTACTTTACTATCATTTACATAAACTTTAATATTTATTTTTCCATTTGGTTCAGTAAATTTAATAGAGTTTTCTATAATATTGATAAAAACTTGTTCAAGCATTCCATTATTAGCTAAAGTATAACAATCATCTATCTCTAAATCCAAATCTATATTCTTTTTTTCTATCTTCTTAAGTTCCATCAAAACAACTTGTCTTACACACTCACCTACATTTACCCTCTTAGTATCTGTTAATATCTGCTGCTTTTCCACTTTAGAAAGATTTAAAATATTAGTAGAAAGTGAGGTCAAACGATTAGATTCGTTAATAATAATATCTAAATATTTATTCTTTTCTTCCTCAGTTAAATCTCCTCTTTTTAATTCTTCAGCATAACCTTTAATAGAAACTAAAGGGGTCTTTAATTCATGAGAAAAGTTATTAATAAAATCATTTCTTAATATTTCTACACTATCAAGTTCAGAAATCATCTTGTTAAAGTTTCTATTCATTTCTTTAAAGTATTTTGTATCTTTAAGTCTTACTTTATAATTACCCTTTGTTATTTCTTTTAATATTCTTTCTAATTCATCCATTATTTTTACAATAGGGTTTCCAATAATAATAGTCATTACTACTCCTACTATTATTTCTGTTAATATTAAAACGATAATTGAAATAAAAGGTTTTTCTTTTAATATATCAAATATATCAATATTTAAACTTAGTATTAAAGTAAAAATTACTATTCCTGATACAATGATAGAAGAAAATAATACTATTAAACTCCAAATAACGAAGTATGTATGTATTTTGTTCTTCTTAGCATTATTGTCACTCTTCAACTTTCTTCACCGCCTTATAGCCAAGTCCTCTAACAGCTTTTATTTCAAACTCATTATAGTTTTCAAATTTCTTTCTTAGTCTATTGATATGAACATTTAAAGTTGTATCATCAGTAGTTGATTCATAACCCCAAATCTCATCCATTAATTCTACTCTTGTAAATATCTTATCAGGATAAGATAACAGCTTATATAAAAGATAAAATTCTTTTTGAGGTAAAGTAATAGATTCATTTTCTCTTGTAACAGTAAGAGAATCATAATCAAGAGTAACTTTACCTATTACTATTTTTCGTTCATTTACTATTTTACTTCTTCTTAAAAGTGCTTTTATTCTAAGAACAAATTCTTCCATATCAAGTGGTTTAGTCATATAATCATCAGTTCCTACTAAAAAGCCTTTTCTTTTATCTTCTGGTAATTGTTTAGCAGTTGCCATTAAAATTGGTATTTCGTATCTTGCATCTCTTAATTCTTTTGTAAATTGATATCCATCCATATCTGGTAACATCAAATCAAGTACAATTAAATCAATATGAACTTTATCAATAATATCTAATCCTTCCATACTAGTAGCTGCTAAATATATATGATATCCTTCTCTTTCTAATACTTTTTTTATTATATTTCTAATATTTTCTTCATCTTCCACTACTAAAACATTTATCATTTTAATACCTCCAACTTATACTATATTTTAACATTAATTTATTTCTAATGCATTAAAAAACTGCTATAAATTTATATAACAGTTATTATTATTTATTTAACATATTTAGAAGATTAATTTTAAACATATCTCTTTCTGGATCAGTTTTAGATATCATAACACCCTTATAGGTAGATAGTTCTGCACGATGTCCTTCATCTAATATTCCTTCTGGAGTAATATTTGTTAATAATACTACTTTCTTATCAAGATATACAGTATAATGAACAACTATTTCTCCATGTACTTTTGCAAATGATTCATCAGTTGGTAATTTAAGTTCATAACTTTCTGTTTTAGCATTTCTATCTTCACTAACCTTTTTACCTAGGAACTTTCCAGAACGAATAGTTGGATAGTATTCAAATGTTAATTTCTTATAAGCTAGCATATTATACTTTCTAACTGATCTTTCTCTTTTCTTAAAATTATTTTCATCTAAATACTCAAATATATATGACTTCTCCATAGCCGTTACCCCCTTTATTTAACCCCTATCTCTGAAGTAGCTAATATTATACTACAAAATTTACTTTTTGTCAAATGGTTGTTAGTCCTCCTTAGTAGAAGGAAGTTTTTCTTAAGATATTTTCTTTAATGTTTTTACTTTTTTATCACTATAATATCTATCAGAATTTTTATTTTGTTTTAATATAATATCTATCAACTCTTCTTTTGATAACTCATCTAAGTTAACAGGATTATTATTTTCTGCTTCTGGTAATACTTTATGATAAAAGTTAACAACTTGATCATCAGTTACATTATATAAGTTACATAATACAATACTATAGTTTAGAGCTTTTCCTTTATTACCATTTTCTATCTGACTCATTATAGAAGGTGATATTCCTACTTCTTTATCTATTTGCATTAAAGTTAATCTATTTTCTTTTCTTTGATCATGCCAAAATGTTTTTAATTTATCTATCTCACTTGGTAAAATAGAAACCTTTCTAGCTCTAAAGCAAATATCTTTATCAACGATTTTTAATTTTTTACTCTTATCACAAAAAGCTTTATAAACTTCTACTACTTGCTCATCTGATAATCCCCAAAATCCTGCTAAACGAAGTAGTGTTTCTAACTGGGGATTTTTAGTAAGACCTTGTTCTAGTCTAGATAAGGAGTCGTATGAAAGTCCAGTATAATTACGAAGTTCATAACCAGAAAGGCCTTTACTAATAGCATACTTCTCTCACAATGATACAAAGAAATCCATTAAATCTCTTAAAGCCTCTTGATTTAGCTTATAATCCTCACGTACCATATTTATTTCCCCCTTTTTTATGGCACATATAATACTACATTTTTCCATTTTTGTCAAGATTTATAGAATGTATCAGCTGAAAAGAGTAAATTAAATTAGTAATTAAAACTTTATGAAATTTAGCAAAAAAATTTACGTCCTACACTATCGTCTAATATTTTACAATTTAGCTATGTCAAAAATAATATTTAAACTACAACTAGTTCTTCTGCTAATAATTCAATAATTAAATCAATAGAAATTATTTAATCACCCCAAGTACAAGTTAGTACATATAAATCTTTTTTTTGCTCTTTCTAATTGTCCTTTATTAACGAATCTAGTTAAAAATACTCTGTTAATATCATTTTGAGCAATTTTTTTAGTTGTAATAACTCCATTGTTATCTTCTATAAGTTTTAAAATTTGTTCTTCTTTACTCATATATATCAGTTTCTTTCTACATACAACCGTTGCATATATGTATGTTGTTCGGAACATATATATATTGTTTTTTTCAAATTTTTCAATTCTATCTGTCAAATTAAGAAAAGAGAAAGAGTCACAAAATCCAAGCATTACTCTTTCTCTAACACAAAAATACATAATTCTCAATTCAAAAAATACAATAACAAGTAAGTAGATATTAATGATAATTTAAATGAAATTTAAAAATTGGTGGTTATAATAAATTAGAAATTAACCATTTAAAGAATACTATCAAAAAAGATAATGAAATATCATTTTTGAAATCTAAAATGAATGATTTAAAAGATACACCTGAATGCTGCAAAGATAAATTTGAAAAATTAATATCTTTCTTACATAGTAAACTTCATAGTTGGTATGATAAAAATGATAAATATATTGATGTAGTTAATGATATGTATGAAGATATTGAAGAACTGGACTTAAGCAAAGAAAAAGATGTCTTTGAGAGATAACCTCATTGCCATCTTTATTTATTTTTAGTCAATTTAAGTGAAATCGTTTCGTCAACTGGTGGAACATAATCAACTAAATAGAATACATATAAACGACCATATTTTTTCATTACTTCTTGTACTCTACTTAGCTCTCAGTTTTATCAAATAGTATTTTAGATTCTACAAGTTACTCAACTCTGTAAACTTCACTAGGATTCATAGCAATTGTTGAATATCTATTTTCATAGTCATAATCAAAGGCAACATTGATACCTGTCTTATTGTCTTCTACTATTTTAGAATTCAATTTTTCCATTAATCTTTCACAAGCATAACAATCTGTTCCAGATTCTAGTAATAATACTACATTTAGTGTTCCTTTACTATACTTTGAATCTTGATAATTTGTTAAATAAACAGAATCTATATTATCGTCTTTATTTATATAATACTTTAATAGTATCAGTTAATTCTTGTGATAAAAATGAATGTTCTTCATCTGTAAGATTTATTCTTTCTTTTACTGCTTTATCTAAAGATAATAAATCATTTACTCTAGCAATTTTTAGTATATTCTCAAATTCTGGGAATTGTTTATCACCAGCATATATAGTTTTATCCCACTCATACCATATATCAAATGCATCTTTTGCTCCATCTTTTACCATTTGTTGAACTCTCGAACTATTAAAAACAATATTATTTTTTTGATCATCTAATGAGTGGTGCATTCCTTTATCTTGGTAAATCTTTGCTTGTAAATCAGCTTCAATTTTATCACAAAAATGTGAACATTTTGCTTCTGGTGTTTCTTCTTCATCAAATTCATATAATAGAGTTAATAAACTATCTTTTTCTTTTAGATTACCTAAAGCGTCTCTCATAGCTTGATGCTCAATTTCTTTTTTCTTTTCTGGTGTTATTCCATCAAATGGTGTAATATCACCGATCAATGTTTCTCCAGTTTCATGTATAACTAACATTTTTAATTCTTTATCAGTATCAAAATTATGTTCAAATTCAGAGTTTAATACCATTGCTAAACTTATAGTTCCAATTACATGTTCTGATATTGTTTCAATTCGGTCTGATTTAACATTCCAATGTTTACTATCCCATCCACTTCTTACCTTATTTTTTAATCTAAAGTTTAAATAATAAAATCTAAATATTTCTTCACATTCAGAAGGTTGTTTACTACATAGTGAAGATATAACAGTACTTCCTTCTTTAATTAATTCTGATTGTGAAATGTTATTTTCTTTCTCTTTAATTAATTTAGTTAATAAAAGGTCTAGCATTTTATACTTAAATACTAATTTACCATTTTCAGTATTTATATCTCTTGATTCTACTATTTCACTAGCATATTGATTACCTAATTTTAAATTTTCAAAATCATAATTAGGATATGAAACACTAAATTCAGAAAGAAGTAACATTCTATATATTTTTGATAAATCACTTGTTTCCTTAAATTCAGAATCAATAGCAGTTGCTAATATCATACTACCAAATAAGTGATTAGCTACACTATAATTATTTGGTTCATCAATAATCTTATTCTTTAATTCATTAGAACAAACATAAAAGTTTAATGATTTTCTTATTTCATCTAATTTTTCCATATTATCCCTCCATAAATAAGTAATTAAGGAATATTATAGCACATATTTCTATTATTTTTACAAAAATACATAATCATCAATTCAAAAAAATACAATAACAAGCAAGTTGATATTAATGATACTTTAAATGAAATTTTTAAAAAAAGCTTACTCTTTTCAACCGAAATGTATGTTCTTAGCTTTAGTTAGTTTTTTCTGTTTTTCACTAAAATATTTATCTGGTTCTAAATCTTGATTTAAGATAATTTCTATTAATTGGTCTTTATTAAGGACATCCAAATTTATCGGTTTTAACTTATTTGTTTGCTTTAATATTCTATGATAAAAGTCAAGTACTTCATCACTTTTTACACCATAAAATTTACATAAAGGAATAATTAAATTTAAGGAATTAACTCTTTTCTTATTTTCCATTCCACTAATAGATGAAGCAAGAATACCTGTTTGTTCACTAACATCAACCATTGTTAATCTTTTTGATTTACGAATATGTTTTAATTTTTCTGATAAACTATTAAGTTCACTCTTATCTATATCAACTTTTTTTAGTACTGTCCAATTATCCTTAGCAGTAAATGTCAGTTGTTTATTTTTATCACATAATACTTGATATATTTCTATTATTTGTTCATCTTTTAATGACCAAAAACTACTAAGTTGAAGAAAAGTTTCCAATCTAGGTACTTTTACTCTTCTTTCTTCGATCATTTTAATACAAAGTTTAGTAATTCCTGTATATTTTGCTAAAGTTTCCTCTGATACATTATTTTGCTTTCTTAATAGTATTAGATAATTTATTAATTCTTCTACTCCATTCATATTTAATTCATAATCTTTATCAACCATTTAACATCATTATCCTTCCGTTTCCTTTATTCGCACGTTCTATACTACTATTTTAAGTGATTAAGGTCAAGAAAAAAATTAACTAAAATTAATACATATTAAAAGATAGCAATTAATTCTTGCTATCTTCTTTTATAGTTTCTTTTAATATAGAACCAGCTGTTACTAAGTTTTGTAAATCACTAGGAACAATTATTTTAGTAGCTGTTCCATTAGCAACATTTACCATTGCTTCATAACTTCTTAATTTTAGTACTGCTTCATCTGCTTTTGCTGCTTTAATTAATTTAATTCCTTCAGCTTCTGCTTCTTTTACTTTCATAATCGCTTCTGCTTTACCACTTGCTTCTCTAATTTGTGCTTCTTTTTTAGCTTCTGCTCTTAAAATAGTACTTTCCTTTTCTCCTTCAGCAATTAATACAGCTGCTTTCTTCTCACCTTCTGCTTGAAGAATTTTTTCACGACGTTCACGTTCAGCACGCATTTGTTTTTCCATTGCTTCTTGAATATCCCTTGGAGGAATAATGTTTTTAACTTCTACTCTATTAACTTTGATACCCCAGGGATCAGTAGCTTCATCAAGAATAGAACGCATTTTAGAATTGATTATATCGCGTGATGTTAAAGTTTGATCAAGTTCTAATTCTCCAATAATATTTCTAAGTGTTGTTGCTGTTAAATTCTCTATTGCATTAATCGGATTTTCTACTCCATAAGTATATAACTTTGGATCAGTTATTTGAAAGTAAACAACTGTATCTATTTGCATAGTTACATTGTCTTTTGTAATAACTGGTTGTGGTGCAAAGTCCTTTACAATTTCTTTTAAAGTAACTGTATTAGCTATTCTATCAATAAAAGGCACCACATAATGAGGCCCAGTACCTAAAGTTTGGTAATAAGTACCAAGTCTTTCAATTACCTTTGCTTCTGATTGAGGTATTACCTTAATTCCAAGCACCACAATCACTAAAACAATAATTAAAATAAGCCATAACATAAATAAATCACTCTTCCTTTTCTTCTACCTTTAGTTTTACCCCACTAATAGATAGTATTTTTACTTTTTTATCTTTTGATATTTCTTTATCACTATAAGCACTCCAAGTTTTTCCAAGAACTTTAACTTCTCCTATCTTATCTTTAGCAATAGGTTCAGTAACAACACCAGTTTTACCTATTACTTGGTCAAGATTAGTAGCAACTACCTTTTTTACTTTTAGTTTTTTAACTACTGGTTTAGTTAATATTAATAGTAGTAAAGATGTTATTACAAAGAAAGCTAATAATATTACTGTATCAGTAGTATACAAACTAACTAGTGAAGTTATTAAGGCTCCTAAAGCAAACCAAATTGTTACTAGGTTAACAGTTATGAGTTCTATTATTACTAAAATAATAAAGAAAATCAACCATACTTCTGTCACATATACCTCCTTTATTAAAGGATACTATAAAATTTAAAAAAATACTACTAATAGTTGATACTTTATCAAAAGTAAATTATAAACATAAAGCTAATTCACACTTATATCACTCTTATAAATTCAGAATCTAAAATAGAATATAAATAACAAGTAACTGGTAAGGACAGTTTCTTTTCTATTACTTTTTTATAACCTGCTAACTGCTTTAAATAAGCTTTATCAGTAACATTTCTTAATTTATAATCAACTATTATACTAGAAGTATCATTTATTAATAGTAAGTCAATCTTACCATGTAATTTATAATTATCTTCTTTAGTAATAAATTCATATTCTTTAACTACTTTCATATCACTATATTTTTTAAAAAAGTCATTTTCTAGAAAAGCCTTTAACAACTTTTCTTCTCTTATACTAATATTATCTGGTAATATTTTATTTTTAATATCTAATCTTTCAAACAACTCATGAATATGAACCCCATACTCCATTGCTTCCTTTTCTTCTTTTGTTCTTTTAACTACCGTTTCTTTAGAAAATTTAACTTGTTCTTCTTCTCCTACTTGATAGTTAGATTTAATAAATGTTAAAGGTAATAATTCTCCTTTAGCTTCTTTAACTATTTCTTTACGACTTAAATAAGCTTTACTAATAGCTGGTATTTCACTAATATTAGTAACATTACTACTAAACTCTTCTAAAACACTTATCATCATATCCATAAAAGAATGATAATTAAGTCTTTCTTCTCTTGGTATAATATCTACCATTTCTTTTATTTCTTCTTGTTCTTTCATAACAATAATTATTTTTTCTCTAGCTCGTGTTAATGCCACATAAAATAGTCTTATCTTTTCACTAATATCTTCTTTTCTATTTTTAGTAACTACTAATCTTTTAGTTATTAAATCCGTATCTTTTTCTATATCAGGTATAACAATACCATAATTTCTATCAAAGAAAACTGTCTCTTTATTATCAGCATCATTAAATTTTTTAGAAAAACCAGCAAAGTAACATAATGGATACTCAAGTCCTTTTGAAGTATGAATCGTCATTACTTTAACACTATTACTATCACTTTTAGATAAAGATAATTTAACTTCTAATTCCGTATTACATAAACTTTCTAAATAATCAGTAACTTCTAATAAATCTTTATTTTTCTTTTCTAAATTACTAATCATTTTATAAAAGTATTCTACTCTTGACCTATAAACAGCTACTTTACCAATCTTAGTCAATTTATTAGTATAATCAGTTATTTCTAATATTTTATTAAAATAACTGATTGGAGAAAGTATCTCATATTCTTTAATAAGGTTGAAAAAGTCTTGATATAGTTTAGTTTCTTTATATTTATTTTCCATTATTGTATGATAAATATCAGCATCAGACATGCTATATAAGAAACTCCTAGCAAGGGAGGTATAAGTTAGTTTAAATAAGGTATCATATTCATTTAGATATATTTTCTTCCCAAGCAAGAATAAATTCTTAACTATTTCTAAATCATAAGAAGCCTTAGCATTTTCACTTTGCCATAAAGTGATTGGTATTCCTAAATATTCAAATACTTGTTTATATAAAGTAAAGTCAGTCGACCTATCAAGTAATATAGCAATATCTTGATAATCAACCTCTCTTAATATTTCTTTATCTTTAGCAAATACTAATCTTTTAGATGCTATTTGCTTTTTAATATCACTTGCAATTAAGAAAGCTTCTTTTTCTCTTGTATCAAAAGTCTTATCCTCATCATTATAAGTTAATATTTCCATATCACAGTTATCATCTACATGAGCCTTATCTTCATAAGTTAAATTACCAAATATCATAGCATGCCCATCAAGATAATTAGCTCCACCAATATCTTGGTCCATTATATGACAAAATAAATTATTAATTGTATCAATTACTTCTCTTCTACTACGAAAGTTTTTTGATAAATCAATTACAGTTCCACCATTATGAACTTTATAATTATCATACTTTTCTTGGAATAACATAGGATTAGCATTTCTAAAGCGATAAATTGATTGTTTAATATCTCCTACCATATAAACATTATTTTTAGCTATATAAGAGATGAAAGTTTCTTGAATATCATTAGTATCTTGATATTCATCTATTAATATTTCTTGATAACTATTTTTTAATTCTTCTCTTACTTCTTCATATTCTTTAACTAATTTAATCGCTAATTTTTCAATATCTAAAAAGGTATAAGCATTCTCACTCATCTTAAAGTTCCATACTCTAAGTCGTAGTTTATTAATGATTTCTAAAAGCATAGAAACATAAGGATAAGTATTTTCTAAAGATTTAATGTAATCAGCTTCTTCATCATAAATCATTAAATTCTTTAACTCTTCTTGTCTTTCATTAATAGCTTTCTTTAAATTTTTAACTTCTTCTTCACTACCCTTAGGTAAGTTAGGTATTTTAAAATCCAAAGTTTCCTTTATTTCTTTATAATTATTACTATTAAGATAATTACTAATAATATCAATAACTTTAGCATGGTATTTATCATCAATCATTCGTAAAAAATCATTAATTAATTCTTTTAAATATCTATCTTTTTCCGTAATTAATTCTAAATATTCATTAAGATACTTATAAAGGTTTTCTTTTTTATAGTAGTTATCCAAATAACTGTCTAAATAACTATCAAGGTCAAGTACTAAATCTAAAGATGCTAGTATTTTCTTAATTTTAGTTTTAATCTCTTTATCGTCTTTAAAGGTAAAAGCATCTAAAAAGTGATAAAATCTCTCATCTTTACCAGCATAATATTCATTAAATATCTCTTCTAATATTTCATCTTCTTTTAAAGATAAAATAACATCATCCATTACTTCTAAATTACGAGAAATATTTAAAGTGTCAGCATACTTTTTTACTATCGCCATCGAATAGGCATCAAAAGTAGTTATAAAACTACTATCTAATAGTTCTAACTGCTTAGTAAGATTAGCTTTTCTTAATTTTTTTCTAATTCTCTCTTTCATCTCACTAGCTGCTTTTTTAGTGAATGTTAATATTAAAAGTTGATTAACAGGAACGCCTTCCGTTACTTTTCTTAAAACACGTTCTGATAAGACTGCCGTTTTCCCACTTCCTGCTCCAGCACTTACTAAAATATTTTCTCCTTCTAAATCAATCGCTCTTTGTTGTTCTTCTGTAAACTTAGGCATTAGCTAGTCACCTCTTTTTCTTTCTTTTCAATAATTATTTCATCTTTCTTCTCATGATAACAAATAGAAGCAAAAGGACAGTACATACAACTGATATTTATTTTATTTTCAATCTTAGGACTAATAGTATAATTACAATTTCTAATACCAGTAGCAAAGGAAAGAATCGTTTTTTCAATACTTTCAAACATTTCTTTTTTAGCTTCTTCCGTTATAGTTTTTAAATATCTTGATAAACTACCCGTTTTAGTAACAGATAAATTCTTAATCCAATTACTATTTTCATATTCTTCATCTAGTAGTTCTAAAGTAGACATATCATCATTTACTATTCCAAACACTTTTAAACTTTTCTTTCGCTCTTCTATATCATTATTTTTAACTAATAACATCTGATAAAACAGTCCTGCTAATTCCATCTTCTTATCTTGATTACTCTTTTCTAGTAAATAAGCATAAATAGGAAGTTGAAGATGCAAGCCATAATCCAAATAATCAAGATTAAAACTTATCTTACCTGTCTTATAATCAAAAATAGCATAATAAGTCTTACCATCTTTTTCTCTTAATAGTATCTTATCAATAAAGCCTTTAACTTTTATATCATCAACTAAATCTAATACTATTCTTTTTTCAAGTAATGGTGTAGTAAGTCCTGAATGAAACTCCATTTCTTTATTCCAATCAATAACTAACTTAAGTTCATCTTTTAATTTACTGATAAAGTATTCTTCTTTACTATCCCATTCTAGTTTATTTTTTTGATGAGTAAAGCTCTTCTCAAAATCAAAGTTATCTTTATAAGATGATGATAATACCGCATGATAAACAATTCCTAATTTCTGAGAGAAACTTTCTTCAAACTCATCTAGTTTCAAGACATATTTTAGATAATATTTAAATGGACATAAAGCATAATCATCAATACTAGAGTAAGACAAAACTAATTCTTCTTTTGGTATATTAAAGCTAGTAAAATCATGTTCATAAGTTTCATAATCAAAGAAATGATAATAAGGAAATAATAAATCTAAATCTTTTCCTTTTTCTCCATACATATAATAGTTATCAAGTAACTCCCCTAGATATTTTCTATTATATTTATCACTATATTCAAAAAGATAAGTATCATCATATTTAGTAACAACATTATATTCCGAAAAGATAGATGATGCCAGCCATTCATCTTGCAATGTTGATAAAGCATAACTACAAGTAAAATTCTTAACCGTAGATAAAGAATATAGGAAAGCATATTTACTATTCTTATTCTTCTCCATACTAGTTATTAAACCAAGATTTTTCTTTTGTTTATCAGATAAATAATCATCATCTTTATATATCTTCGGATATTTATTTTGTACTAATGATATAAGAAATAGATAATCATCATCACTAAGAAGATAAGGTACTTCAAATACCTCTTCTAAAAACTTAACACTATCTATTTCTTTCTTACAAGGTACTTTAACTTTCTCTAATTCATTTTCTAACAGTAAATCATAGTATTTACTATCTTCAAAGCAAGACAAGTCTTCTTCTATTTTAATTATTCTTTTTAATAAATCAATATCTTTAATAATAGTATTATCTTTACTATTTAAATATTTCTTTCCTGTAATAGTAGCTAAGAAAGAAACACTTTCTTCTTGATAAGGTATATCAAAATCTTTAAATATATCTTCTATTAAAAACTTACTATCATCATCTACCCCAGCAATATAAATGTTACTATAAGGAATATTGTTCTTATTTAAATTCCTTATTCTAAGAGCTAAAGCTGTTATTTCTTCTTTTTTAGTTTTATACTCATATACTTCTTTAATATTACACTTTTCTTCTCCTATTATTACTCTAGCATTAAACTTTTTAAATATATCTAGTAAATAATCATCAAGAAAAGGATAACCCATCACAATTATTTCTTTATCAGTTAAATAAGTATAGTTATTAATATCAATAAATAAATTATTATCTATTAATAACCGTTTTCTTTCTTTTAAAAAATTTAATTTCTTAGAATTATATTCTTTATTAATATCAATACTAGGTAATAGTTTTAAGTAAGAATTAATAATATCTAAGCTATCACCTAATTCTAATAGGTAAACAATAGCTTCCTTCTTTATCTTACAAATATACTTTTCCATAAACTCATCTAACGTATCAAAATGTATATCATAAATATTATCTATTAAAGATATCTTCTCTAATATAGATTCTTTTAATTTATTAGGTACTATATAATATAAATTATCACTAAACTTCATAGTCATTTCCTTTCTATATCAATTATATTTCAAACAAGAAAAAAAGTCTATTCCTAGACTTAACTCATTTCACAGTAAAGGGATTCAAAGATGATCCATCACCTTTAGTTATTTGTGTATCTGATTTAAGGTTAATAACTGGGCGAACCCCGAAGGAGCCATCCACATTGCGCCACGGGCTCAAGCTACCAGAGGGACTAACATGCCAGACATTCGCACGAGAGTTGTCAGAATTGAAGCGACCAGGCGAAAGAGACCACTGATATTGTCCATTATATAAATAATAATTTGTATTTGATGTATTATATACACCACCAGCCATCACCATTTCATCAGCTGTTATTAATGCCACTGGATATTCTAGTTTTGCACTTGCATTTGCTACTTTGAATTTATCACTAGCTTGTGTACATTTCAAACTTGGAGTTCTTTTATCTACATTTCTATTGTATGCTCCGTAGAATGTATATGAATCCAATTTATATCCTGTTCCACTCGAAATACTTCTATCATTACAAAATGTTTCATCGGCTAATTTTGAAGTGTAAGTGGTTAAATTGTTTTTATACCAATTATCTATTGTTGTTTTAATAGCTGAATTTGTATTATTTGTTTGAGCTGTCGCTAAACTTTTTGAACTATAACTTATTGGTTTTACTGTCATTCTTGTATCATTTTGATATCCTGTTACTTTATATACCACATTACACGATGTTTCCAAACAACTATATAACTGACTTTTTACTATTTCATCATGATTATCTTTCCATGTTAATTGTTTTATTGTACCAGTTAAAGTGAATTTCTTAGTAGAAGCATCAAATGTATAACCTGTTCCATAGTTATATTTTGATGTATTAGTAAACCAAGTATATCCTGTTGTTCCATTATTTTCATGTAATTCAAAGTCTTCATTATATTTATATCCAACGTAGGTTGGATCCCAGTATTTACTATTGAACCCCGAATTACCAATTGTTACTGCTTCACCTGTATCTGTTGTTGATTTACCTGAGTAAATCATTCTAACACTTCCATCACCATTACGTCTTATTATTCTCCAAGTAAATCCTGCAAATGATACATAGTTATTCTTTACTGCTCCTCTATAATAATAGCTTTCTCCTTCATCATCTTCAGCCATATATAGTCCATCTGTTTCTGTATCATTTGGTGCTATCTTACTAAAGTCTGGTGTTCCTTTTGTTTTTATTGCTGTTTTAGCAGCTGTTACACTTGCTTCATGATTATTCATTACTAACATGCAATCTGATAATTTAGTAAATCCATTATCTTTACAATAAGTATCTTCTGCTTGTGCTACGGTATCACTTGTTTGTCCATAGACATTTACTTTTACTTTATATGTTAATCCACCGTTATCATTGTGTGGATTATAATTTTCATCTACCCATAGTCTTAAACGATATTTTATTTCTGTATCTCCTTGTTGATTTAAATTACCTACAAATAAACTCATCATGTCAGATGGTCTTCCTGTATAAACATTTCCTGATGGTTCTTCATAATATGTTCTTGGTGCCATTACTTCTGTTTCTGTTCCATCACTATTAACTTTAGTTAAGTAATACTTTATATTCTTACCAGAAAAGGTATTACCATTTTCTTCTTTTGCTGCTATTTCATAATTTATATCAGCATTACCCTTTATAGATGATTTAACTGTGAAATCAAAGTATTCGCCAGTATTTTTTCTTTTCTTTCCTGTTGCATCTGTTGTTGGTAGTGCATTACTTAATGATATAGAATTAGTAGATTCTGTATAAGCCATGCTGATTGCTCCTGTTGTAATAGTATTTTCTTTTTGACCTATACCAGTATAGACAAATGCTGCATAGCTGATACCTATTATCGTTATTAATAGAACAGTTACTAGTATCAATATCAAATAATTTTTTCTATTTTTCATCATGTTTTACTCCCTTCCTAAGATTTAACAACAAATGGATTTAAAGGTGATCCATCACCTTTTGTTATTTGTATATCAGCCTTTAGGTTAATAACTGGGCGGACCCCGAAGGAGTCAGCCACGTAATGCCACGGGCTAAAGCTGCCAGAGGGAACAACACGCCAGACACCTGCATAAGAGCCATAAGGAGTGAAGTAACCAGGCGAAAGAGACCACTGATATTGACCATTATATAAATAATAATTTGTATTTGCAGTATCTACTACACCACCAGCCATTGCCATTTCATCTGCTGTAATCAATGCCACTGGATAGTCTAATTTTGCACTGGCATTTGCTACTTTGAATTTATCATTATCTTGAGCACATTTCAAACTTGGAGATTTTTTATCTATATTTCTATTATATGAACCATAAAATGTGTATGAATCTGTTTTATATCCTGTTCCACTGGAGATACTTCTATCATTACAAAATGTTTCATCTGCTAATTTTGAAGTATATGCAGTTAGATTATTTTCATACCAATTATCTATTGTTGCTTTAATAGTTGAAGTTGTATTATTTGTTTGTGCAATTGCTAAACTTTTTGAACTATAGCTTATTGGTTTTACTATCATTTCTGTATCACTTTGATATCCCGTTACCTTATACACCACATTACAAGATGTGTTTAAACAGCTATATAACTGACTTTTTACTATTTCATCATGATTATCTTTCCATGTTAATTGTTTTATTGTTCCAGTTAAAGTAAATTTCTTAGTAGAAGCATCAAATGTATACCCTGTTCCATAGTTATATTTTGATGTATTAGTAAACCAAGTATATCCTGTTGTGCCATTATTTTCATGTAATTCAAAATCTTCGTTATATTTATAACCTTCGTAGGTTGGATCCCAATATTTACTATTGAATTGTGATTTGCCTATTGTTACAGTTTCTCCTGTATCTGTTGTTGATTTACCTGAGTAAATCAAACGGACACTTCCATCTCCATTACGTCTTATTATTCTCCAAGTAAATCCTGCAAATGAGACATAGTTATTCTTTACTGCTCCTCTATAATAATAGCTTTCTCCTTCATCATCTTCGGCCATATATAGTCCATCTGTTTCCGTATCATTTGGTGCTATCTTAGCAAAATTTGGAGTTCCTTTAGCTTTTATTGCTGTTTTAGCTGCAGTTGCACTTACTTCATGATTATTCATTACCAACATACAATCTGATAATTTAGTAAATCCATTATCTTTACAATAAGTATCTTCAGCTTGTGCTACAGTATCACTTGTTTGTCCATAAACATTTACTTTTACTTTATATGTTAATCCACCGTTATCATTTTGGGGATTATAGTTTTCATCTACCCATAGTCTTAATCTATAATTAATGGTTGTATCTCCTTGTTGATTTAGATTACCTACAAATAAACTCATCATATCAGAAGGTCTTCCTGTATAAACATTTCCTGATGGTTCCTCATAATATATTCTTGGTGCCATTACCTCTTCCTCTGTTCCATCACTATTTACTTTTGTTAAGTAATACTTTATATTTTTACCAGAAAATGTATTACCATTCTCTTCTTTTGCTGCTATTTCATAGTTGATATCAGTATTACCTCTTATAGATGATTTAACAGTGAAATCAAAGTATTCACCAGTATTTTTTCTTTTCTTTCCTGTTGCATCAGTAGTTGGTAGTGCATTACTTAATGCTATAGAATTGGTAGATTCCGTATAAGTCATACTAATTGATCCTGTTGTTATCTTATTTTCTTTTTGACCTATACCTGTATAGATAAATGCTGCATAACTGATACCTATTAGTGTTATTACAGTTAGTATTAATATACTTAATATTATTATCTTTTTATTTTTCATTATTAAGACCTACTCTTTCTATTTTAGTTTTACATAAAAAAGATAGATTTATACTACGAATAGTATTAACCTATTTAAATTAGTATGTACCATTTACAATAAACTTCTACCATTTGATACATACTAACACCTACTTCCTATTATCTGTATCTTTGATATCTTAATAATATCATAATATTTGACATTT
>RKAV01000045.1 GCA_014846175.1 bacterium
AGATTCATTATTATTTAACACTCTATCTATTGCATCCTGTTTTATAAATTTGCTGTAACATTTGTTACTACTTGTTCTTAAGATATCATAACCATGTATGTCAATTAAACAACATAAATATTGAACTCCATGAATGCATATATTATATTTCTTTGATAGTGATAATTTACTCATTCCATTTTTTCTATCTTTATATAATTGTATTTTTTCATCATAACTTAATTTAGACATATAAAAACCTCGTTTCTACTTTGTCCAAGAAACGGGGTTCATATCAATTTACTGACACTTTTTTCTTTACCATAAAATAAAAATATGCTACAATTTAGACAAGATAGGAGAGGTATCATGGATGAAGAAAAATTAAAAGAAGAAAAAAATGGAAAGTTATATTTTATATTAATAGCCTTATTATTAATTGTACTATTAGTAATAGGTATATCTGCAGTAGCTGTAACTGTAACAAAAAAAGGAGATAAAGTAAATACAATTACTACAGGAAATATATCATTAGATTATACTGAAGATAACAATGGTATAACTATTACAAATGCAATGCCTACAACAGATGCAACCGGTAAAACTTTATCAAAAAATAATGAGTATTTTGATTTTAATGTAATATCAACAATTTCTGGTTCAGCTAATATAACTTATGAGATATCTGCTGTAAAATCATCTAATTCAACACTTGACAATAATGATGTAAAATTATATTTAGAAAAAAATCAATTAGGTAAATATGTTGAAGTAATGGAACCAACTAAATTCAAACCATTAACATCAAAATCAGATATAGGTAGTGAAAAAGGAACAATGATTCTCTATAAAGAAACAGTTAATAAAACAACTACTGATAATTATCGTTTAAGAATGTGGTTATCAGATAAAGCAAAAGTAGATAATATATCAAGAACATTCACTGTACAAGTAGCTATTCACGCATCAGTTAAAGCAAATAAATAACTTTACTTTTAAAAATATTCAAACTATGGTATATTAATAATAGTGAATAATAAGTGGGTGATTAAATTGAAAGATTCTAAAACTAGTACGGTTTTTTCTGAACTTTCTTTACTAGAAAAGCTAAAAAGAATAGTACATTACTTTGTAACTGTTATTATGTATTCAGTTATGTTAATAATGATAATTGTATTCTTAGTAATTTTTGTTAATTTTATAGATCAAAGTAAAAACTTGAAAAAAGGTATACAAAAGCCTTCATTAGTATCAGCATATACAATTGTTAGTCCAAGTATGGTACCTAATATAAATGTTCTTGATGTTATAGTAACTACAAGGGTTAGTGATCCTTCTAAAATAAAAGTAGGAGATGTAATAACTTTTAACTCTACAGATTATAGAAGCTCAGGTGTAACAGTTACCCATAGAGTAAATAAAATAGAAAAAACTTCAGATGGAAAATATTTATTTACTACTAAAGGAGATGCAAATAATACTGAAGATGCAACTAGACAACCATTTAGTAGTATATATGGAAAAGTTTTAATTCGTATACCGAAACTTGGCTATATACAGTATATATTGAGTAGTGTTATGGGATGGGTATGTTTAATAATAATACCTACTGTTGTAATTATAGGATTGGATATTATTAAAATAATTAAAACTATTAAAAATGACTCAAATGTAAAAAGTAAAATTAGCCAAAAACCAAAAGATGCAAAAATCAAAAAACAATCAAGAAAGAAAATAGAAACTAAGAAAGAAAGGAGCCGTTATAAAAGATGAAAAAAAAATTATTTCTTATGTTTAGTGGAATTTTATTATTTATATTTGTAGTAGTAACAGCATTTCTTTGGTATAAATTATTCTATTATGGTGATTTAGGAAAAGTTAATACATTGCAAATTCAAAAAGAGACAGATCAAGCTATATTAAATGAAAATCTATTTCCTATGACAAAGGAAGAATCTACTATTGTAGCAAATTATAAATTCAGTATAAAAAATGTAAATGATTTTAAAAGTCATTATGAAGTTGTTTTTCAAGAAAAGAATAAAAATACTAGTAAAAGTCTTTCAAAAAAACAGTTAGATTATCAGCTATTGCTTAATGGAAAAATAATTAAAGAAGGGAACCTTTCAAAATTAAAAAACAACATTTTAGATGAAAGATATATAATGGCCAATGATACTAATAAATATGAGTTAAAAGTGTTTATAGCAAATAATGCTGAAAATAGTGATTGGCAAAATAAACAATATAGTTATACTGTAAATATTAATGTTAAGGAGAATAATTAATGAAAAAAATAATATTAGAATATATAAACATATTTGCTTATGCTGTTCTTGGTATAGTATTTGGTTTTTCTTTCTTTCTATTATTTGTTAATTTTTATCATTATAAAGAAATTAATCAAGTAATTAATGTAGGTAATGAAGCGCTAGATAATAAACAAAAAACTGAAGAAAAACTAACACAAATTAAAAATAATGTTAATACATATCAACAAAATGCATATAATGGAAAAAATAATATTTATGATATGAATGGTATCCAAATAAAATTAAACAATTGTGTAAATGTTTTTGAAAGCGAAGAATATCAAAATCTAGCTAATAAAGAAAATATTGAAATCAAAGATGTTTATAAATTAGGAAAATTTTATCAAAATACAGTATTAAATGATTGTGTAGTATTACAATTAAGTAGTTTAATAGATGAAAATAATTCTTATTCAATACAAAGTTTACAACAAATAAGACCATTTTTAAAAAATGATATTAATCAATTATTATCAAGTAATGATTACATTATATCTAATTTAGAAAATGCAGATAGTTACTATTTTAGTAATGATATAAGTAAATCTAGTATATTCTTCTTAGCAAAAGATAGTTATAATGCTATTAATACTAATTATCAAAATACCTTAGATCTTTTAGTAACAATATCTGAATGGTACAAAAATGAAGTAATGGGAGGGTAAGATGAAGAAAATATTGAATATAATGTTTGCAATTTTAAAATATATACTATTATTAGGAGCTTTTGCTATAACATTATTTATTATTGTAAGAATGAATGTAAGACTTAATAAAAGTTTTACCACCGTAATACCAGAATTTATTCCATTCTTACTAATATTTTTACTGTTTATTATAAATCTTACCTTTAAGCAAGATGGAGTAAATAATAATATCTTTTATAATTTAACATCATGTATAGTTTTTACTACCATAATAGTAGTTGGATATAGGGCATTTGCTGATAAGAATATGGTACTTAATGAAAAATATGGTTATGGAGTAGACTTTAACTATTTTAATACATTTATAGCATACATGAAAATTATGTTATATGGATTAATTGCTTCTAACGTATTATTTATGTTTCAACCAAAGGAAAAAGCAAAATAATAAACTTTTTCTTTTTTTTATGTTATCATATAAAGAAATAATAATTATTAAGGAGAGATTGTAATGGATGAAAAATTTCAATTTAAGAAGAAGTTTGGACAAAACTTTTTAAAAAATGAAAAGGTACTAACAAGAATAGTAGATGTAGCAGATATTAAAGCTGAATCTTTAATTATAGAAGTAGGACCTGGTTCAGGGGCATTAACTAAATATTTAAAAGAAAAAGGAAAAGTATTATGTTATGAAATAGACAAAACACTAGAAGATATTTTAATGAAAAACTTTGGAGAAGAAAAAAATGTGTCTATATACTTTGGAGATTTTTTGAAACAAGATATTAAAGAAGATTTAAAGGACTTTACGTATAAACATTTATATTTTGTAAGTAATGTACCTTATTATATAACTACACCAATTTTATTTAAATTAATTAATTCTACACTTTATTTTGATAAAATTGTTATGATGGTACAAAAAGAGGTAGGAGAGAGATTTACTTCACCTGTAGGAAGGAAAGAATATGGGGCATTAACAGTACTATTAAGATATTACTTTGAAACTAAAAAAGAATTTCTAGTTAATAGAGAAGAATTTATTCCTAAACCAAATGTAGATAGTGTAGTAGTATCGTTTAAACCAAGAAGAGAAAAAGAAGAGTTACTAAGCGAAGAATTCTTTCAACAATTAGTACATGATAGTTTTCAATTTAAAAGAAAAACATTAAGAAATAATCTAAAAAAATATGACTTAAATATTGCTAGCAAGGTATTAGAAAAATATAATTTAGACTTAAATGTTAGAGCTGAACAGTTAGAATATAACATCTTTGTTGATTTAGCTAATAATCTTTGTAAATAAAATTAAACTTCATTGCATAAACTTAACTGGGTGATTACATGAATTTTAAACTAGGTGAATATGTTACTAGGGAATCATATAATAATGACTTAGTTTTTCAAATAATAGATATAGAAGAAGATATAGCATATTTACGTGGAGTAGATGTCAGGCTTTATGCTGATAGTGAACTAGATGATTTAAATAAAGTAACTATAAAAAAAGAAACAGATAGGACAGATATAGAGAAAGTAGAAAGTTTAATATCATTAGATAGAAGTGAATATTTTTACCTTCCTGGTAAAATAGTTCAATTTGATTCTGATAAATATTATTTAGATAGATGTATTAAGTTTTATAAGGATATGCATCTAGAAGCTTATGGCATAAAAGTAAAAGAAAATGAAATAGAAGAAGTAATAATGGAAACTCTAGAAAAATATAAACCAGATATAGTAGTAATAACAGGGCATGATTTTTTAAAAAAAAATGCAAAAGATAAATCTAAGATAGAAAATTATCAAAATTCCGAAAATTTTGTAAATGCTATTAAAAAAGCTAGAATTTATGAAAAAAATCAAGATAAATTAATAATTATTTCTGGAGCATGTCAATCTAACTATGAAGAATTAATTAAAGCTGGTAGTAATTTTGCTTCTAGTCCCAAAAGAATTAATATACATGCCTTAGATCCTGCTATTATAGCTTCTTGTGTAGCTTTATCTCCTGTAAACAAAGAAATAGATTTAATATCATTAATAGATAAAACACATTATGGTAGTGCTGGAATGGGTGGAATAATAACTAATGGTACAATGTATGTGGGGTATCCAAGATGAATATAGATACAATAAAAGCTAAAGTAAGAGAAAAAGAAGGAGAGACGCTTCACTTTAAAGTAAATGGTAGTCGCAATCAAATAGAAGAATTTAATGGAAAGATAATTAAACTTTATCCATCTATTTTTATTGTTAGATTAACAGGTGATAAAAATACAATTAAATCTTTTAGCTATAGTGATTTAATTACTGAGAGTGTAGAAATTATTAGTTGACGTATAAGTTGTAAAGTAAATATAAACTTCTTGCAATTAGAAAAAAGATAAGATAGAATTAAAGTATAAAGTGTCAGTGCTTTAAAAGGAGGAAAGATTATGGAAATTACATCAGTCACTGTACGAAAAGTTGACAAAGAAGGCTCTCGTATGAGAGGAATTGCATCTGTCTTATTGGATGATAGCTTTGCAGTTCATGATATCAGAATTATTGAAGGAGAAAATGGTTTGTTTATAGCAATGCCAAGTAGAAAAACACCAACTGGTGGATATCGTGATATCGCTCATCCAATCAATCCTGAAGTAAGAGCAATGTTTCAAGATAAAATTCTAGAAGCTTACCAAAATACTTTGGATTCTGAAGAATAGATTTGAGAAGACTTAGTCTTCTTTTTTGTTCTTTTTTTAACTAATCACTCATACCTTTAATTAAGAGGGTGAAAAAATGGAAACAAAAGAAGCAATTATAAGTAATTACAATCATAGTATCACTTTAACAGAGAGAAAGAACCTTTTAATAACAGGAGTTAAAAAAATAGAAAACTTTGATAAAGAAGAATTTTTAATAGAAACTACTATGGGTTTTTTAGTGGTAAAAGGTGATGGTCTAGAATTAATAAAGTTAGATACTATATCAGGTAATGTTTCTATCAAAGGAATAATAAATGGTTTTACTTATATTGATGATAATTCAAAAAAAGAAAAGGATGGAAGTAGTATCTTTCAAAGACTATTTAAATAATGAATTTAAAACTACAAATAATATCAGTTGCTTTTTCCTTTTTTTATGGTATCTTTCTATCATTTCTAATCTCTCTTCAATATAAATTTCTATTTGAAAGTAAAAGAATTATTAGAATAATTGGTAACTTTGTATTTTCATTAGATATGGCTCTTATCTACTTTATCATCATGAAAAGAATTAACTATGGTGAAATTCATATCATATTTTATATACTTATTTTTCTAGGATATATATTTTCATATAGAAAAATACAATTATTTGTGTCAAGAATATTAAAAAGACCATAGTTAATTTGCAAAAGTTAGAAAAAAAGTCTATAATATTATCAGGAAAAGTGGGTGATATTATGGCTAAAAAAAAGAAGAAAAAAAAGATGGGACCATTTTTTCTATGCACTTTTTCTCTTGCTATGATAATATTCACAACCTATACTGTTGGAAAGTACTGGGTTACTATCTATAGTAAATATAAAGAAAAGAAAGAATTAACTAAAGAACTTGCTAGCCTAAAAGATAAAGAAAGTGAATTAAAAGCGGATGTAGAAAAATTACAGGATAAAGACTATATAGCAAGGTATGCAAGAGAAAAATATTATTATTCAAAAGATGGAGAATATATTCTTAGAATACCTGAAGATAAGTAGGTATTCTTTTGTTGAGGTGGAAATATGGATGTAGAATTACTTTATAAAGATATAAAAATAAAAGATGGAGATGTAGTAGTATTTGGATGTAGTTATGGACCAGACTCTATGGCTTTATTTCATACTCTATTGGCTCTTAGAAAGAAGATAGATATAAAACTTATATGTGCTCATGTAAATCATGCTAAAAGAAAAGAAAGTGAAGAAGAAAAAGTATTATTAGAAGAATACTGTAAGAAACATAATGTTACTTTCGAGTATATGAAAATTAAAAACTATGGAGATGACAACTTTCATAATGAAGCTAGAAATATAAGATATAACTTCTTTGAAGAAGTAGTTAACAAATATCAAGCTAAATATTTGATGACGGCACATCATGCTGATGATTTAATAGAAACAATTCTTATGCGAATAGTAAGAGGCTCTAATATCTATGGTTATTCAGGCTTTAAAAAGGTAGTAGATATGAATACATATACTATCTATAGACCATTCTTTGCTATCACTAAATCTAAACTTTTAGACTATGACCATAAGTATAAAATACCTTATGCTATAGATGCTTCTAATAACAGTTCAGTCTATACGAGAAATCGTTATCGTAAAGAAGTATTACCTTTTTTAAAGAAAGAAGATAGTAAAGTAGAACAAAAATTTATTAAGTTTCATCAAACACTAGATGAGGTTTCTTCTTATCTTCATAAAGAGGTGGAAAAAGCCTTGACCAAAGTGTTAAGTCATGATAAATTATTAATCGAACCATTTAATGATTTAGATACAATTATTCAAAAGTTAGTTTTAGAAGAAATATTAAAAAGATTTTATCAAGATGATTTAGTTTTAATATCAGATAAGCATCTAGATGCTATCTTTAAAATAATATCTTCTAAAAGAGCTAATGTTAAATTAAACTTTCCTAATGATGTAGTTATTAGAAAGAGTTATAATACTATAGAATTTGAAAGAAATACAGAAATAATAGATTCTTATGAAATAGAATTATCTAATTATGCTAAGTTACCTAATGGTCATGTTCTAAAAATAGTAGAAGAAGACAGTGGTAATAGTAATTATATGACTAGATTATCTAGTAAAGAGTTAACACTACCCTTAAGAGTTAGAACTAGAGAATATGGTGATACCTTAGTAATTAAAAATGGTGGACATAAAAAATTAAAGAAAATATTTATAGATGAAAAAATACCTTTAAAAGATAGAGATTTATGGCCTGTCGTAGTTGATAGTAAGAATCAAATAGTCTTTTTGCCAGGTATTAAAAAAACGAAATATGATAAGAAAAAAGATGAATTCTATGATATAATACTGAAATATGAATAGTTAAAGGAGAGATAGTGTATTATGATGCAAAATAAAAAAGTAAAACAGGGATTACTTCCTTATGTATTCTTACTATTAATAATGCTTGGTGTTTTCTATTTTGTTACTATTGCTAATCAAAAGATTAATAATTTAACCTATAGTGAGTTTATGAAAGCCTTAGACTCTAGTGAAGTAACTGAACTTGAAGTAAAGCCAAGAGAAAGAGCTAGTATTTATGAAGTAAGTGGAAAACTAAAGAATTATGGAAAAAATGAAACATTTTATGTAAGACTTCCATTATCAGAACAAGTAATGAAAAAACTAGTAACTGCTAGTGATAAGTACAATTTTGAGTTTACTGCAGTAGCAGATCCAGAATCTAATTCTATAGTAATTTTTATTGCTAATTATTTACCGATGATATTAATACTTGTAGTTGGTTTCTGGTTTATTAATAAGCAGATGGGTGGAAAGAATGGCTCATTTGATTTTGGTAAAAGTAAAGCTAAACTATCAAGTGATAAGAATAAAGTAACATTTAAAGATGTAGCAGGTTTAAAAGAAGAAAAAGAAGAAGTCAAAGAATTAATTGATTTCTTAAAGAATCCTAAGAAGTTCCAAAAATTAGGAGCAAGAATACCTAAAGGTGTCTTATTATATGGTCCTCCAGGAACTGGTAAAACATTACTTGCAAGAGCAGTTGCTGGTGAAGCAAATGTACCATTTTACTATATAAGTGGTTCTGACTTTGTTGAATTATTTGTTGGTGTTGGTGCTAGTCGTGTTAGAGATATGTTCCAACAAGCTAAGAGAACTGCTCCTTGTCTAATATTTATTGATGAAATAGATGCTGTAGGACGTCAACGCGGTAGTGGTATTGGTGGAGGCCATGATGAAAGGGAACAAACATTAAACCAATTACTAACTGAAATGGATGGTTTTGGTGAAAATGAAGGTATTATCATCATAGCAGCTACTAATAGACCAGATGTCCTAGATCCTGCTTTACTTAGACCAGGAAGATTTGATAGACAAGTTACTGTTAATCTACCAGATGTTAAAGGAAGAGAAGAAATACTTAAAGTTCATGCTAGAAATAAAGTATTAGCTGATGGTGTTAATATAGAAGCACTTGCTAAGAGAACTCCAGGATATTCTGGTGCCGACTTAGAAAACTTATTAAATGAAGCTGCTCTTCTTGCTGTTAGAAGAAATAAAGAAGCAATTACTATGAGTGAAATAGACGAAGCTAGTGATAGAGTTTTAATGGGACCTGCTAAGTCTAGTAAAACACGTAGTGAAAATGACCGTAAACTAGTTGCCTACCATGAATCAGGTCATGCTGTAGTAGGAATTAAACTAAAAGGAGCTAACGATGTTCAAAAAGTAACAATTATTCCTCGTGGTTCTGCAGGTGGTTATAATATGATGATTCCTAGTGAAGAAAAGATTTGTTCTACTAAAACTGATTTATTAGAACAAATCACTGGATTACTTGCTGGACGTGTTGCTGAAGAAGTAGTATTTGGTGAGATTACAACTGGAGCAGAAAATGATTTTTCAAAAGCAACAAAAATAGCAAGAGCTATGGTTACTGAATACGGAATGAGTGATTTAGGACCTATGCAATTAGAACAACAAGAAGGTAGTGTCTTCTTAGGAAGAGATTATAATAAATCAAGAAACTTTTCTAATGAAGTAGCTCATGAAATTGATACAGAAATGAGAAAAATAATTGATGAATGTTATAAGAAAGCTACTAAGATTATTAAAGATAATAGAGACTTATTAGAACTATTAGCAACAACTTTACTAGAGTATGAAACATTAACTAAAGAACAAATTGATTACTTAGTTGAAAATGGAAAAATGCCTAGTGAAGAAAAAGAAACAACTTATGAAAAAATGAGTCTAACTAAGTTAAAAGAAATAGCAAAAGAAAAAGGAATTAAAGGCTATTCTAAGATGGATAAAGAAGAAATAATAAAAGAACTTGAAAAATAGTTCTTTTTTTAGTAAAATATATACGAATTTTATATGTGGAGGAGAAGACTGTGAATAAGAAAGTAAAGGTAAACAAAAATATCAAAAAGGAAGCAGATGAATTTAAGAAATTTATAAGTAGAGGTTCAGTAGTTGATATGGCCATTGGTGTTATCATTGGTGGAGCTTTTGGGAAAATAGTAAGTAGTTTAGTAAATGATATTATTATGCCATTAGTTGGAGTAGTCTTAGGAGGATTAGACTTTAGTTCATTAAGTATTAAAGTAGGAGATGCTTCTATTAAATATGGTTCTTTTATTCAAAGTGTAGTTGATTTTCTAATAATCGCTCTTTGTATATTTACTATGTTACAAATTCTTAATAGTCTAAAAGAAAAAGCGGATAAGAAACTAGGTCATAAAAAAGAAGAAGAAAAACCTAAGAAAGATGAACAAATAGTACTTTTAGAAGAAATAAGAGACTTATTGAAAAAACAAAATAAATAAAAGGTGATAAAATGAAGGATGAAAAAATATTTAAAGTATTAAAAAAATTAAAAACTAATCCTTTAGAATTTGATGAAGATAATTATGATAAAGAAACTTTAGGATATCTAAAAAAGATAATTAGATCATCTGATAAGTTATATGGAAGTAAAGATAGTGATTATTTAAGAAACAAATATGCTTGGTACTTGGAAGAATATTTTTATAGTAATGCAGAAAAGGATGAATTAAAAAATATTAATTATTTAAAAAAGGTAGCCTTTGGATTCTTTTATCAAGCAAATCCAGAAGATATAAATACTGTTTTTAATAATGCTACAAAATTTATAAAAGATTTTTTTAATCAGATAGATGAATATAAAGAAACAGAAGGTGGAAATATTGAATCTATGGAAACTCTTTTAAGAGATAATGGCGTAGCCACATTTTCTACAATTTTAATGTATGCTTTAGCAGACGTAAAAAAAATAGGTATATTAGGTGGTTTATTGGGCATAAATGCTTATATGGTAACTCAGTTAAAGTCCAAAGATTCAAATAAATTCAATTTAGAAAAAACAGTAAAAAGATTTAATGAATTAGTAAGTAGTTTAAAAATGGAAGATGAACCTTTTACAACTGCCTTATATGGTAAAAGATTAGCAGATTTTTGTACTGGTGAAATGGTATTTAAAACTGTCTATGATAATGAAAATGATGATAGAAGAATCATTAAGGGAAAAATAACTACTGAAGAATTAGAAGAAAAAGCTAAACAATATATTATGAGATATAGAGCTATTGCTCAACCTATAAATGAAGTAATAGACGATATAGAAATTCTAAAAGCATCACCAAAGAAAGAAGAAGATTACTCCTTGTATGAAAGTGTAACAGCGTTAACTGCTACTGCTCTAGATAAAATTAGTGGAGAAAATAAAATTACTGTAGAAAATTATTTATTAAAGTCTTTAGCAACATCTAAAAAAATATTAGAGCCAAAAAGTAGAAAAAGCGAATTCATAGCAAAAGTTAAGAAATTATATAAAAAATAAAACTTTAAAAGGGGGGAATTTGATGAATTATAAAATTATTGAAGAAATATTAATAATTCTTAAGACTAATCCAAGAGAGTTCCATGAAGAAAATTATGATAAAGAAACAATAGATTATTTAAAAGAGATAATATCATCATCGGATAAACTATATGGTAGAAATAGTAAGTATTTAAAAAATAAATATTATAGATATTTATATAGTTACTGTTATAAAAGTATTGATTCAAATGATAATTTGGAGGAGTTAGGAAAAATAGTGTTTGGTTTCTTTTATAAAGTTGATTCAAAAGATTTAATGACAGTCTTTGAGAATTCTAAAAGTTTCTTATTGCAGTCACTTAACAAATTTGATGAATTGAAACAAGAAAGAACATCAGAAAAAGTTTATAAACTATTAAGAGAAGATGGAATAACTACTATTTCTACTATTTTGATGTATTCACTAACTTTAAAAGATAAAGGTGATTCAATTAGTAGTCTATTAATAACTAATGCTTATATGGCTAAAGAATTAGTAGAAACTACCAAAGAAGACAAATCTATATTAGATAAAGTAATAAAGAAAGTAGAAGATACTGCTGACAAAGTTAAAAGTAGAGACCATCTAGTATTTGAAACGATTTATGGACTAGCATTAGTTGATTATTGTAATAATGATAAAATACTTAAACTTAATCCATTTTATGATAAAGGAAAGGGCATTAGAAAATTTCTAAATAAAAGTAGTATTATGGATTTAGAAAAGGATGTTAAAGAGTATAATAATAGATATAGTAAGGGATATATTATACCAATAGATACTGCTATAGATGATATAGAAACTTTAGAGTTGTCAGAAAAAGATATTGATGATTACTCATTCTATGATTGTTTAACTTTTTTAACAAACAATGCTATAAGTAAAGTTAGAAAAGAAAATAATATAAAACTAGAAAACACATTGTTAGAAAACTTATATATGACTAAATTATTATTAGAAACTAAGAGTGAAAATAGGAGCAAGAAAAGTAAGATAAAAAAACTAATATAAAGGGGAAAATTATGAAGTGGAAAATAAGAGATATTGAAATAGCTAACCAAGTAGTATTAGCACCTATGGCTGGTATTTGTAATAGTGCTTATCGAAGAATTATAAAAGAGATGGGTTGTGGTCTAATATATGCTGAAATGGTTAGTGATAAAGCTATTTGCTATGATAATCAAAAAACTATAGATATGTTATATATGAGTGAAGAAGAACGACCTATTACCCAACAAATATTTGGTAGTGATGTAGATAGTTTTGTAATAGCAGCTAAATATATAGAAGAAAATATGCATCCTGATATAATCGATATAAATATGGGATGTCCTGTTCCAAAGGTAGCAGTTAGAGCTCAAGCAGGTAGTGCCTTGTTAAAAGATCCTTTAAAAGTAAAAGAAATAGTTAAAGCAGTAGTTAATAGTGTTAAGTGTCCCGTAACAGTTAAAATAAGAAGTGGTTGGGATAGTGATTCTATCAATGCTGTTGCTATAGCTAAGATTTGTGAAGAAGCAGGGGCTAGTGCTATTTGTGTTCATCCAAGAACTAGAAAACAAGGATATAGTGGAAAAGCTGATTGGAATATAATAAAACAAGTTAAAGAAAGTGTTTCTATCCCTGTAATAGGAAATGGAGATGTAACAAGTCCTTATCTTGCAAAACAAATGCTAGAAGAGACTGGTTGTGATGCAGTAATGATTGGTAGAGGAGTACTAGGTAATCCTTGGTTAATAAGAGATACTGTAGCTTTACTTGATGGAAAAGAAATACCGAAAGAAGTAACTCCACTAGAAAAAATTGATATGTGTATAAAACATTTAAAACTACTTAGCGAGTTGAAAAACGAGAAAATAGCTGTCTTAGAGATAAGAAATCATATTGCATGGTACTTAAAAGGAGTAGAGGGTAGTAATCAATTAAAAAATAAAGTTTATCAAATGACTAATCTTTGTGATATACTACATGTATTAGAAGAATTTAGGAGGAATTTTATATGAAGAAAGAACAACATTTAAAAGCACTATTTTCTCAAAGATTTGTAGCTTTTATGATAGACTTGATATTAGTATCATTTATTACAAGTTTAGTAACTGCTATAATACCTACAAATAGTAGTATTGATAAACTATATGATCAACAGGTAAAAATAGTAGAGAACTATACAGCAGGGAAGATAACTATGCAAGAATATGTTAATCAGTTAGTGGATATTAATTATGATATAGCTAAGCAAACAGGGATAATAACTCTTATAAGTATAGCTATTTCCCTTTTATATTACGTTTTATATGTATATAAAAATGATGGACAATCTATTGGTAAAAAAATGATGAAAATAAAAATTAAGAAAAAAGATAAAGATAAAGAACTAACTATGAATGATTTGTTATTTAGAACAATGATATTACAAGGTACTTTAGTAAGTATTATTGGTTTTTGTACCATCTTATTCCTTGATAAAGATACTTATCTAGCTACTAATAGTTTACTAAACCTTATACAATATAGTATATTAATAATTAGTTTCTTTTTAGTAGCATTTACTAAAGAAAGACAAGGTATTCATGACATGGTGGCAAAAACAGAAGTAGTTTGTACTAATACCGTTTTAAATAAAGAGGAGGAAAAATTATGCGAGAATTAACAGAACAAGAAATTGTAAGACGTGAAAAAGCTGGAAAAATAAAAGAATTAGGACTAGATCCATTTGGACATAGTTTTAAAAGAACAGCTTTTGCTAACGATATAAAAGATAAATATAAAGATGTAGAGCATGATGCTTTTGAAAATATGACAGATGAAGCTACCGTAGCTGGTAGAATTATGTTTATTAGAAAAATGGGTAAGGCGTCATTTTGTACTATCAAAGATAAGACAGGATCTATTCAAATATACATATCAATTAATGATATAGGAGAGAACAATTATACCCTATTTAAAACAGCAGATATTGGTGATATAGTTGGTGTTCGTGGAAAAATAATGAAAACTAAAACAGGAGAAGTAACTATTAAATGTTTAGAATATACTCCTTTAGTAAAAGCCTTAAAACCACTACCAGAAAAGTTTCATGGTCTAACTGATAAAGAAGAAAGATATAGAAGACGTTATGTTGATTTAATAATGAATGATGATACAAGAAGAGTAGCTTTCTTACGTCCAAAGATTATTAGATGTATCCAAAACTTTATGGATAATCAAGGATTTACTGAAGTAGAAACACCAGTTTTATCAACATTACTTACAGGAGCTAGTGCTAAACCATTTGTTACACATCATAATGCTCAAGACTTAGATATGTACTTAAGAATAGCCTTAGAATTACCATTAAAAAGACTATTAGTAGGTGGTATGGAAGCTGTTTATGAAATAGGAAGAGTATTTAGAAACGAAGGAATGGATTTAAAACATAATCCAGAATTTACCTTAATGGAAGCTTATTTAGCTTATAGCGATTTAAATGGAATGATGGACTTAACAGAAAATATGTATCAAACTATTGCAAAAGATGTAATTGGTAAGATGACTTATAATTGGTATGGTTATGAGATAAATCTAGAAGGACCATGGAAGAGAATAAGTATGGTTGATGCTATTAAAGAAAAGACAGGAATAGATTTCAAAAAAGAAATGACTGTTGAAGAAGCTTTAGAATTAGCAAGAGAACATCAAATAGTAGTAGAAGAACATGAGAAAAGTGTTGGACATATCATTAATTTATTCTTTGAAAAGTATGTAGAAGAAACATTAATTCAACCAACCTTCTTATATGGGCATCCAGTAGAAATATCACCACTTACTAAGAAAAATCCTGAAGACCCTAGATTCGTTGATAGATTTGAATTATTTATTGCTGGTCGTGAATTTGCTAATGCTTATACAGAATTGAATGACCCAATTGATCAGTTAGAAAGATTTGAAGAACAATTAAAAGAAAAAGATTTAGGTAACGATGAAGCTAATGATATTGATATGGACTTTATTGAAGCCTTAGAATATGGAATGCCTCCTGCTGGCGGAGTTGGTTATGGAATAGATAGACTAGTAATGTTATTTACAGAGTCAGAATCTATTAGAGATGTAATATTATTCCCAACTATGAAACCATTAAATGGAACAGAAACAGCTAAAAAAGAAATAATTTCCGAAAATAAAAAAGAAGTAATAGACTTTTCTAAAGTTCAAATAGAACCATTATTTACTGATTATGTTGATTTTGATACCTTTAGTAAATGTGACTTTAGAGCTGTAAAAGTAAAAGACTGTGTAGCAGTACCTAAAAGTAAAAAACTATTACAATTTACTTTGGATGATGGAACAGGAACAGATAGAATAATTCTTAGTGGTATTCATGCTTACTATGAACCAGAAGAATTAATTGGTAAAACTTTAGTAGCTATTACTAATTTACCACCTCGTAAGATGATGGGAATAGATTCTTGTGGAATGCTTTTAAGTGCTGTTCATACTGAAGAAGATGAAGAAAAACTACATTTATTAATGATAGATGAACATATACCAGCTGGTGCTAAATTATATTAAGAGGAATTAATTTTCTTCTTTTTTTATACTATATAATAGAGGTGTTTATGAAAGATATATTAATTGGAATTGCTTATCGAAGAGATGAGTTTAAACTTATTCCGTTTGAAAAAGAAAAAATTAATTATGAAATATTTAGTCCTAAGAATGAAACAGATTATTCTAAATATGATGGCTTTTATTTACCTGGAGGTGATGGTTGGTATAGTGAAGATATTAAAATAATAAAATATGCTAAAGAACATAATATACCAATATTAGGAGTATGTCTTGGAATGCAAGAAATGTCAGCTTTTCTTTTAAAAGAAGACAAAGATATTACTAAGAAAATATTAAACCATAATACCGGTGAACACTTAGTGTCTATTAAAAAGAATAGTTTTCTTTATGATATAGTACAAAAACAAGAAATATTTGTTAATTCTAGACATAATGACTATATCCCTAAGTTATCATCCTTATATGTTAGTGCAAGAAGTTTAGATAATTGTATAGAGGCAGTTGAGTTAAAAGAACATCCATTTTTCTTAGGATTACAATGGCATCCAGAAAGTTTATATGAAACTGATTTGTCATCTAAAAAAATATTTAATACCTTTTTTGATAAATGCTTTTCACAAAAAATTCACAAAAAAAATCGCTAATTGCTTGTAAAACAAAGTTATTATTCGTATAATTAATATATGGAAGGAGAAGAAAATTATGAAAAAACATAATGCATTGAAAGTTAGTTTAATTACACTATTTGTATTTGTGCTTTTGACATGGATTTTACCAGCTGCTACTTATCAATCAAGTTATTCTGAGATTGGTAGATCACAAGTTGGAATATTTGATTTATTATCTTATCAAAATACTGTATTAGGATATTTTGGATATATTTCATTATTCATTTTAGCAATTGGTGGTTTCTATGGTGTATTAGTAAAAGTTGGAGCATATAGAAAAATATTAGATGCTATTGTTAAAAAATTCAAAGGTAAAGAACATATATGTATTATAATAATTGCTTCTTTATTTGCAATTTTAACATCATTCTGTGGAATGCAACTTGCACTATTAATGTTATTCCCATTTGTTATTTCTCTAGTATTAATGCTAGGATATAATAAACTAGCTGCTACTGCAGTAACTGTTGGTAGTGTTGCTGTTGGTTTAATGGGAACTACATTTGCATATAATACAACTCAAATGTTACAACAATACTTATCAGTTAAAACAACAACCCAAATTTGGACTAGAATAATCTTATTAGTTCTAGGATTAGTAATTTTACTAATTAATGTTTTGAAGTTTGGAAAGAAAGAGAGTACAAAATCATCAAGTGATGAAAAAGACTATATTCCAGTAGCTGTTAAACAAGAGAAAAAACAAAAGAAAAATTGGCCATTAGTAGTTATCATTGATTTAGTATTATTAGTTACTATTTTAGGATTTATTACTTGGACTAATTCATTCAATGTAAATATTTTTGAAGATATTAAAACAGCTGTTACAGGATTTAGTGTTCCATCTTATGTTGCTTTATTAGCATTATTAGTAATAATAAATATTATTCTATTTGCTAAGAAGTCTAGTAAGAAATCTTATATCATTTTAGATGGTATTGTAGCTTTACTTGCTATTATAGTATCAATTGGTAGTTTTGGAGTAAAAGCTAAATTCTTTACAGGAATTACTAAAGCATTAAATACTAGTTTCCCAGTATTTGGTAAACTATTAGGTAGTAATATTCCTGCATTTGGTAGCTGGACATTAACAGAAGTAATAGTTTTATTATTACTAGCTCTTGTTATTATTAAATATGTTTATAAAATAACTTGGGATGATATGATAGTAGGATTTAGTGAAGGATTAAGAAAAGCATTATTACCTGCATTTATTGTACTTGTAATTTACTTAATCTTAGTACTTGCAACTTACAATCCTTATCAATTAGTTATTTATAAAGCAATATTAGGATTAACAAAAGGATTCAATGTATTTACAACAGGATTAGTAGTAATTATTTCAAGTGTAATTAATGGAGATCCAACTTATGCTTTCTATAATGTTTTACCTTACTTTGTAAGTGTAGTAACTGCTACAGATACATATCCATTAATTTCAGTTATCTTCCAAGCATTATATGGTATTGTTACATTAGTAGCACCTACAAGCGTACCATTAATGGTAACACTTGCTTACTTAAAAGTACCTTATAAAGATTGGATAAAATATATCTGGAAAATATTACTAGAAATAGTTGTAGTTGCATTTATAATATTTACAATACTAGTATTAATTTAAAGTAAACTTTATATGCCTGTTAGTTTTCTAAAACAGGAAATACTAAAGTGTGGTTTAAAAAAGAGACTTGTCTCTTTTTTGTTATATTAGAGAAAAATATGCTTATATAGCATAAAATCCTATCTTTTTTTAAATAAGAGATAAACTATATTATAGATATAATAAAGAGAGGGATAGATATGGATAAAATTAATAGTAATAAAAAACTTATGATTATTGGTCTTTTTGTATTAATGATTGTTTTAATAGGAACAAGTTTTGCATTAGTTAAAGTAACTGTAAGTGGTAATAAAAATGTAACCTTAATAGTAAAAAATCTTCAATTAACCTATACTGAAGGGACATCAACAATTGCCCTTACTAAAGTAGCACCTCAAGAAGATAATGAGGGACTTGCTAATACACCATATACTTTCACTTTAAAAAATACTGGTACTAGAACTATAAACTATGATATTTTTCTAGATGATGATAGTAGTTGTACTGATTGTGCTACTTTTCCTCATAATTTTTTATCATATAATCTAAAAAAAGATGGAACTTCAATAGCGAATGGTAAATTATCAACTACTAGTAATAAATTAGGTTCTTATTCTATACCAGGGAATACTACTCAAAATTTTGAATTTCGTTTATGGTTAAATCTAGATGCTACAAATGATGTTATGGCAAAATCTTTCTATAGTAAAATAAGAATAGAAGCTACTGAGCAAGTTAATTAAACTAGTTATTATCAACTAGTTTTTTTTGTCACTTTTTTTGGTCTTAAAATAATTGCTTAACAATATTTCTTCTCGTTAAAATATAAGTATACAAGGAGGAAATAAAATGTTTTCAAAATTTAGTGAAGATGCTCAAAAAGCCTTGATACTAGCACGAAAAGAGATGAGGATTTTAAAACATCCTTATGTAGGAAGTGAACATCTATTATTAGCTATACTATCAATGAAGGAATTAAAAGTGACTAATCATTTAAAACTATTAGGTTTAACTTATGATAAATTTAAAGATGAATTAATAAGAGTAGTAGGAATAGGAAAGACAACTAATGACTGGTTTTTATATACCCCTCTTTTAAAAAGAGTATTAGAAACAGCTATGTTAAATAGTAAAGAAAATAAAGAAAGTGAAGTATCGGTTGCAGAGTTATTCTTATCATTATTAGAAGAAGGAGAAGGTATAGCTATAAGATTATTAATGGGGATGAATATAGATATAGATAGACTATATCAAGAGTTTTCTACTTCCTTTACAGAGAAGAAAATAACGGGACACAAAAAATTACTAATTGAAGAATTTTCCATTAATTTAAATAAAAGAATTATGTCTAATGAAATAGATCCCGTTATAGGTAGAGAGACAGAATTAAAAAGAATGATAGAAATACTTTGTAGAAGAACTAAGAATAACCCACTACTATTAGGAGAAGCAGGAGTTGGAAAAACAGCAATAGTAGAAGAATTAGCAAGACAAATAGTAGAAAATAATGTTCCAAGAGCTTTAAGAGGTAAAGAGATATTATCTCTTTCGATGGCATCATTAGTAGCAGGTACTAAGTATCGGGGAGAATTTGAAGAAAGAGTAGGTAAGATACTTAAAGAAATAGAAGAACATGATGAGTATCTAATATTTATAGATGAGATACATACTTTAGTAGGTGCCGGAGGAGCAGAAGGGGCAATAGATGCATCAAATATCTTAAAACCAGCCCTGGCTAGAGGAAAAATACATTTAATAGGAGCAACTACTGTATCTGAATATAGAGAATTTATTGAGAAAGACAAAGCCTTAAATAGAAGATTTCAAATACTATTAATTGAAGAACCTAATAAAGAAAAAACTAAAGAAATATTAAAGAAATTAAAACCTTTATATGAAGCTTATCATTCTGTATCAATTTCAGATGCCATGATTGATATGATAGTAGATTTATCAAATACTTATATATATGAATATTACCAACCAGATAAAGCAATAGATATATTAGATGAAGTGTGTGCAAGAGCTAGTTTAATAGAAGATAAGAAAGATAAAGAATTAAAGAAAATAAATAAATTACTTCAAAAAGTAGTAATAGAAAAAAGACAAGCAGTGACAAATCAAAACTTTAAAAAAGCATCTAAACTAAAACAAAGTGAAAAAAACTTAATTACTAAAAAGAATGAACTTGAATTTTCACTTCTTGGTAAAAAGAAACCTAGGAAAATAACTAAAGAAATGATAGCAGAAGTTATTTATTTAAAAACTAAAATTCCTGTATATGAAATAATAGAAGGTAATAAGAACAAACTATTTTCCCTAGAAAAGGAATTATTGAGTAAAATTATAGGTCAAGATGAGATAATTCATGATTTATGTAACTTAACTAAAAAGATACAATTAGGTTTTCAAGATAGTCCTAAGATACATACCTTTCTTTTAGCTGGTAGTACAGGAATAGGTAAAACTTATTTAGTAAAAGAATATGCTTCTCTTCTTTATGGAAAAGATCACTTTATTAGATTAGATATGAGTGAGTATAAAGAAGAACATTCAGTAAGTAAAATACTTGGAGCTCCTCCAGGATATGTGGGCTTTGATAATCATGAGACTATCCTTGATCAAATAAGACTATATCCTCATTGTGTAATACTATTAGATGAGATAGAAAAAGCTTCACCTTCAGTGTTAAAACTATTTCTCCAAGTGATGGATGAAGGTTATTTAAAAGACTCTAAAGGACGAAAAGTGTCTTTTGAACACATTTTTCTCTTTATGACAACTAATTTAGGGGCAAATAAAAAAGATATTGGTTTTGTGGAAACAGTAGATAGTAAGAATACAGATGTAGAAGAATTTTTAGGTGTAGAATTTGTTAATCGTATAGATAAGAAATACTATTTTAAAGATTTAACTAAAGAAGATATTGAAAGAATAGTAAATCTAAAATTAGACCTGTTAATAAATGCTTTTAAGAAAAAAAATATAGAAGTAGAAATATCCACAGATATTGTGGAAAAAATAATTTCTAAATCAAACTATGAAAAATTTGGAGCAAGACAAGTGGATAAAGTTATTGATGATATTGTAACACCTGTTATAGTTGATGCTTGGTATCATGGTGAAAGTTGTGTTTCTATCTAGCAAATAAGTGAAAATTAAGAGAAAATACTTTCTATTGTCTCTTTTTTTTGTTACAATAATCAGTAGGAGATGATACAATGGGATTATTTACAAGATTATTTGATCATGAATATAAAGAATTAAAAAAATTTGAATCTTTAGCAGATAAAATAGTAGCTTTAGATGAAGACTATCAAAAGTTATCTGATGAAGAGTTAAAGAATAAAACAGAGGAATTTAAGAAACGTTTAGAAAATGGAGAAACACTAGAAGATATTTTAGTAGAAGCTTTTGCTACAGCAAGAGAAGCAGCTTATCGTGTTATAGGGGAAAAACCTTTCTATGTTCAGATACTAGGTGCTTTAGCAATACACTATGGTAATATAGCAGAAATGAAAACTGGTGAAGGAAAAACACTAACATCCGTTTTACCAGCTTACTTAAATGCGTTAGATGGAAAAGGTGTACATATCATTACTGTTAACGAATATCTAGCTACTCGTGATGCTGAATGGATGGGTGGAATTCATAGATTTTTAGGTTTAACAGTAGGAGTTAATACAAGAGAATTAAGTCCTAAAGAAAAGCAAGAAGCTTATGCTTGTGATATTTTATATTCTACTAATAATGAAATTGGATTTGATTATTTAAGAGATAACATGGTTATTAGAAAAGAAGATAGAGTACAAAGACCATTAAATTTTGCTATCGTTGATGAAGTGGATTCAGTATTAATAGATGAAGCAAGAACTCCATTAATTATTTCTGGTGGACAATTAGTTAGTGCAAACCTTTATCAATATGCTGATAGCTTTGTAAAAAGTTTAAAAGACGATGTGGACTATCTATACGATGAAACTACTAAGAGTGTAACATTAACTGATGAAGGTAGTGAAAAAGCAGAAAAAGCTTTTCGAGTTAAAAATCTTTATGAAGTAGAAAATGCAACTTTAGTACATTATATTAATCAAGCTTTAAGAGCAAACTATTCTATGAAATTAGATGTAGATTATGTTGTTCAAGATGGAGAAGTTGTTATAGTAGACCAATTTACTGGACGTTTGATGAAAGGACGTGCTTATAGTGATGGACTTCATCAAGCAATTGAAGCTAAAGAAGGAGTTCGTATTAATCAAGAAACTAAAACTTTAGCAACTATTACTTTCCAAAACTTATTTAGAATGTATAAAAAGTTATCTGGTATGACTGGTACTGCTAAAACAGAAGAAGAAGAGTTCCGTGATATTTATAACATGTATGTTATTTGTATTCCAACTAATAAACCAGTTGAAAGAATTGATGCTTCTGACTTAGTATTTGCTACTAAAAATGCTAAATATAAAGCTATTATTAATGAAGTAAAAGAAAGATATGCTAAAGGTCAACCAGTATTAATTGGTACTATTGCTATTGAAACTAGTGAATTAATAAGTGCTTTATTAAAGAAAGAAAAAATACCACATGAAATATTAAATGCTAAAAATCATGCAAGAGAAGCTGAAATTATTTCTAAAATTGGTCAACATAAGTCAGTTACTATCGCTACTAATATGGCTGGTCGTGGTACTGATATTAAATTATCAGATGAGATAAGAGCACTTGGTGGATTATGTGTTATTGGTACTGAGCGTCATGAATCTCGTCGTATTGATAATCAGTTAAGAGGACGTTCTGGTCGTCAAGGAGATCCTGGATTTACACAGTTCTTTGTATCTATGGAAGATGATTTAATGGTTCGCTTTGGT
>RKAV01000021.1 GCA_014846175.1 bacterium
AATATACTTATTAGTATTAGAATAATTAATATTATTATCTTTTTATTTTTCATTGGTTCCTCCTGCTAAAATAACACACAAAAAAGATAAGTCTATAACGTTAGACCTATCTTTAAACACAATAAAAGAAAGTAGTTTTTATTGCTTAAGTAGGTAATGGCCCTCCTGTTAACTATATGTAAACTGGATATATTCATGGTTGGCCACCTCTACTTTCTCATATCTTACAAATCTATTTTAGCAAATTGATAACAATTAATCAATCATAATATTTGACAATTGTAATTAAAAAAAGGAAAACTTATGATTTTGGAAAAAATATATAACTTTTGCATACATTAAATTGAGGAGGGATAAACTTGCCATCATTTAAAGAGATTGTTACTAAAGCAGTAATTGGTAAGGGCAAAAAACAGTTTACTGATAATTTATCATTACAAGCAGAAAACACCCCTACTACAGTATTAGGGTGTTGGGTTATTAACCATAATTTTAGTGGTGAAAAGATTAATAATATTGTAAATATTGTAGGTAGTTACGATATTAATGTTTGGTATTCTTATGATAATGATACTAAAACAGAAGTATTAAAAGAAAATCATACCTATAATGAGGTTGTTACTATTCAAGGCGATACTAATAGTAATGCTAATGAAGAAATTATTATTAGAAATTTAGCTGGACCTAGTTGTGTTAAAGCAGAAATTAAAGGTAATACTATTTTAACTACCGTTGAAAAAACACTAGGTATAGAATTAGTTGGTGATACTAAAGTTAGAATTAATGTTGAAGATAGTTATAACGAAGATTGGGATGAAATAGCTGATAGTGATGATGATATTAATAACCAAATCGATAATGAAGTAGTAGAAGACTATATAACTGATAAAGATGAAGTTATAGAAGACAATACTGATTAAGAAAGAAAAGACCCTTTAAGATCTTTTCTTTTTATTTTTAACTAATTCATAAACTATATCTGCTTGAGAACAAACATTTTCAGAGTGTGTTACGATAATAATATATTTATCTTCTTTAGCTAAATTTTTAAATATTTTAAGAATTTCATTTTCTGTTTCTTTATCTAAATTCCCAGTTGGTTCATCTGCTAGTATCATTAAACGAAGATTAAAAAAACAGAATTTTTAATTCTGCTCATAAGTAACTATATTAGAAAATGTTTCTCTTAGTCCCTCTTTTATTAGTAATAAATTATTATTTAATTCTTCTTCTTTTTGTCTATAAATATAATATAATGGTATAGTTTCTAATTCTTTAACTAAACTATTAATCTTATCTAAATATTCTTTATCTTGATAATTACCCTTAACATATTTTCTTTGATATCTTTTAACTTCTTCTATTTTACTATTAATATTTTTATTAGCTTTAAGTTCTAATCTTAATTCCATATATTCTTTATATAAGGAATCATCTTTAATTGTTTTAACTAATTCTTTAGTTTTATCTATTATTTCTTTATCTTGATACATACTCACCATCTAAACTCCAGGTCTTAGCATCTGTTATTTTAACTTTTACTATTTTACCAACTATATCATCATTACCATTTTTAATATTAACTAGTTTATTAGTATCAGTATAACCAAAATATTCTTCTTTTTTCTTTAGTGATTTACCTTCTACTAACACTTCTACTTCTTTATCTAATAGTTTCTTATTGTTTTCTAAGAAATAGGTATTTACTATTTCATTTAATTTATATAGTCTTGTTTCTTTTTCACTAAGTGCTATATCATCTTTCATTTTAGCAGCTGGAGTGTTTTCTCTTGGTGAATAGATAAAGGTAAAAGCGTTATCATATTTACATTTTTTTACTAGGTCTAGTGTTTTTTGAAAGTCTTCTTCACTTTCAGTTGGAAATCCTACTATTATATCGGTTGAAATAGCACAGTTTTTTATTCTTTCTTTCATCTTATGGAATAGGGTTAGATAACTTTCTACATTATAACGTCTTCCCATTAGTTTTAATATTCTATCACTTCCTGCTTGCACTGGTAGATGTATACTTGGCATTATATTATCGTACTTTGCAATAACATCTATCATTTTATCAGTAAAGTCCCATGGATGACTTGTCATAAATCTTACTCTTGGAATACCAATAGATGCTACATCTTCTAATAGTTCAGCCATAGAATAATCATCGTATAAGTCTTTTCCATAGGCATTAACATTTTGTCCTAACAAGGTTACTTCTTGATAGTTTTCTTCTTTTAGTTTTTTTATTTCTTCTAATATTTCTTCTTTTTTACGACTTCTTTGTCTTCCTCTTGTATAAGGTACTATACAGTAGGTACAAAACTTATCACATCCATAAATGATAGTTACATAGGCTTTAAATTTATTTTTTCTTTTAGTAGGAAGATTTTCTACTAATTCTCTTTCTCTTGAATATACTTCTACTTGTATTTTATCTTCTTCAATGGATTTTATTAAAACTTCTGGTAATTCAAAGATATTATGAGTTCCTATAACAAAGTTTAAGTATGAATATTTTTCAAGTATATTGTTTACTACTCCCTCTTCTTGTGCCATACAACCACATAAACCTATCATTAAGTCTTTTTTTTCTTCTTTTAAATGTTTACATCTTCCTAACATACCAAAAGCTTTATTATGTGCATTTTCTCTAATAGAACAAGTATTTAATAGGATTAAGTCTGCTTGTTCATAATCATCAGTAAAGGAAAAACCTAATTCTTTTAATAATCCTGTTATTATTTCACTATCATGTTCATTCATTTGACAACCATAGGTCTTTAAAAAACATTTCTTTCCTAAAAACTTATTTTTATATTCTTCTTTTAATTTAAATTTTTTCTCTTCATATTCTCTCTTATCCGTTGTTTTTGCTTCTTTATAGCTTGGTAAATGCATACTTCTTTAACCACCTTTCTTCACTATTATACTATATTTTTAATAAAAGAAGACTCTAATTAGAATCTTCTTTTATTAAACCTTAACTTCTACTAATACTTCATGAATGATATTATCCATAGAAGTAAGTTTATTTCTCATAAGTTCTTTTTTAATATGATCAAAATTATCTGAAATCATATTAACTAACTTATCAATCATAGGAAGAAGTTCATTCTTCTTCTCTAGATTAGATACCATTATTTCTAAATTAGATAATTTAGTATATTTACCATATTCTCTGTTTTTAATAAATGTTTTATAGAATGATAAGAAGCTCATCACGTCTATATTATTAAATCTCTTATCTTCTAATATTTTAAAGGCTGTAGTTAAATTATCTTTTTCAATGGCTATATCAAGAATTGTCTTTCCCTCATTGTTCTTTAAATTAAAAGCTAATTCATCATTTCTTTTTAACTTTTTAATAATCCCTGCAACTTTCATATAGTTTCTAGTTGCTAAAATATGTAGCAATGTATCACCGTCATTATTTTGATGATTAATAATGTCTTTATCTTTACTAAGATATTTATTAACTAATTCATATTTATGTAACTTAGCTAATTTCATTAAAACATTATTTCCGCTTTCATCTGTTGTTGCTACACTAACTTTTTTTCTTCTTAACAAGTTATCTACTAGTTCAAAGTATCCTTCCTTCATTAATTCAAAAATCAGGGAAGGTTCCTCCTCACATGCTAATAACGCTTGTTCTTCCGCGTAAAACATTTTATACACCTCATTCTTTTACGTGACGGCTTTTATTATATCAAAAAAAGCTATCAAAGTCAAATGAATGTTGTTCCATTCTATTAATAGCTTGTCCTTAGTTTAGTTTTTTATACATTATTTATCAATGTAATAATAAATTGATTTACTAATAATCATACTACTTCTTAGGTTTAATTACTTCAAGTCCTCCCATATATGGTCTTAATACTTCAGGAATGATAATACTTCCATCTTCTTGATAGTTATTTTCAATTACTGCAATCATACCACGAGGTGACGCTACTACGGTATTATTTAAGGTATTAACATAATAAGTTCCATTTTCTCCTTTAGCACGAATACTAAGTCTTCTTGCTTGGGCATCTCCTAGAGTTGAACAACTTCCAACTTCAAAGTATTTCTTTTGTCTAGGGCTCCATGCCTCTACATCACAAGATTTTACTTTTAAATCTGCTAAGTCCCCACTACAGCATTCTAACTGTCTTACTGGTACATTCATATTTCTAAATACATCAACAGTATATTTCCACATTTTATTATACCAGTCCATTGCTTCTTCCTTCTTACAAATAACAATCATTTCTTCTTTTTCAAATTGATGAACACGGTAAAGTCCTCTCTCTTCTAAACCATGAGAACCTCCTTCTTTTCTAAAGCATGGTGAATAACTTGTTAGTGTTATAGGTAAATCTTCTTCTTTTATTATTTGATCTTTATAACGTCCTATCATTGAGTGTTCACTAGTACCTATTAAATATAAATCTTCATCTTGAATTTTATACATCATAGCTTCCATCTCATTAAAAGACATAACACCATTTACAACATCACTTCTTATCATAAATGGAGGAATACAGTAAGTAAATCCTTTATCAATCATATAATCTCTTGCATAAGCTATCATTGCTTCATGAAGTCTTGCTATATCACCAGTTAAATAATAAAATCCTTCACCTGAAGTACGACCAGCTGCTTCTTTATCCATACCGTTTACATTCATAATGATATCAGCATGATATGGTATTTCATAATCAGGTACTTTTGCTTCTCCAAATCTTTCTACTTCAACGTTAAAACTATCATCTTTTCCAACAGGAACTGAATCATCAATAATATTAGGAATAACTAACATTTTCTCTCTTAAAGAAATAGATAAGTTACTCTCTTCTTTTTCTATATCAACTAACTTTTCATTGATTTCTACAACTGATGCTTTCTTTTCATTTGCTTCTTCTATTTTCTTATCACGCATTAAAAGCCCAATCTCACTACTTATTTGATTTCTTTTACTGCGAAGTTCATCACCTTCTTGTTTTAGATTTCTAATTTTTTGATCTAAATCTACCACTTCATCAACAAGAGGTAATTTTTCATCTTGAAATTTCTTTTTAATATTTTCTTTAACTATGTCTTTGTTTTCTCTTATAAATTTAATGTCTAACATATTATCTTCCTTTCATTACTTATTATTATAGTATTTTTACCTTGAAATTACAATCATTTTTATAAGAGGTAATCCCCTCTCCCATATTAGGATTATTATGGCAATATATATTATCTAAGATAAAGAAGGATAATAAAATAATTGCTACTAAATACTTAATACTAGGTTTAATTTTATTATATAAGTTATCTAGAAAAGGTGCTACTAAATAGGTAAAACCACAACCACCTAGTCCAAATACTAATAATCCTTCTAAACAAACTCTGCCATTAATATTTATAAAGTAGCCTGTATAATCCCACCATCTTAATTGATAAGTAGTTTCTAAATACCAAGATGTTAAATATTCAATTATTCCACATAATAAACAAGTAAGTATAAATAATAGATATGGTTTCTCTCTAAATGGTTTTAAAAGAATAAGAATTAATACTCCTCCATAACCATAGATAGGTAACCAAGGTCCCATAAGTGTTCCTCTATTTACAAAGTTACCTGTACTAAAAAGGTGAAGAGCTACTTCCCAAATCCAACCAATTATAGCAAAGGTAAAGAAGAATAATATAATGTTTACTAAAGAATAATCTCTTTTATAATCAAGTTTCAACCATTTACGATGTAAAACCTCTGGTATAGTAAATTTATCTCTTGGATAACTTCCAGCACTTAACTTTCCATCTAAGTATCTATCATTTAATAACTCTTTTAATGATTCATCTTCCTTTAATCTACTATCCCTTACCATCATATAGAATTCTGCTAATATTTCTTGATAATAAGGAGCTAGGAACAATAAATCACTAAACTGAAAAGTAAATGTTCCTAATATATACCATGGTATAAGTGATATTTCTAATTTAAAAGCTTCTAATTTATAACCATTCATCATTTTTCTAGATAAATTAATGGCTTCTTTTCCTGTAATATTAGGATTTTCTGCTATTATATAAGGTACTAATAAGTAAGAGTAATGTTTAATAACTCCTCCTATAATAGTTAAGTTCCAAAGTAATTGATAAAATGAGGTTAGTATCATACTCTTAGCAACTGATAAGGTTCTTTTAACTCTATAGATAAATAATATTTTATCTATATGTACTTTTTTATATCTAGTAGATTCTATAAAGAATCTACACTTACCTACAGCTATAATATTTTTAATAAATAAAAGAGCAAATATATCTAAAAATAAACCTAATAATAGTATAAGGAATAATGATATGTTATTTTTAAATAATAACTGATTAAAAGCTTTTAAAATACCTATTATAAGTGAGTTGGATGAAGATACTTGATTAGCAAAAACAGCAAGTACTCCCCTTGTGTATTTTTCTTTTTTAGAATCACTTTCCTGTTTTTCTATTTTTTCTTTAACATCATTTCTTATTTCATCTTTAGATTTATTCTTTAAATCGTCTTTATCTTTTTCTACGGTAGTAACTATTTCTTTAGGATTCTCATTAGGAAATATTTTAGTTACAAAAGTATAACCATTTCCAAAAACAACCGTTATTAAAAAGCAAACAATAACTGCTTTAAAGTATTGTCTTTTCAAACTCTTAAAAGCTGATTTCTTAATTTTCTTCCTATCCATACTGCTATACCTCTTTTCAATGTTATATATATAAGTTTATCATATATTTTATTTTTTTATTAGGTTAAAACGATAACGCTTTATAATTGATGAAATATTAAAACTTTCTTTTTTTGCTGGATTTTGCCTATAATTTTCAATTCCTTTTGTTTGCTATATATAATAAGATAATATCTATTCCAAAAAAACTGTCCAATTCCAGTTTTTGGGAACTAAATTAAACATTAGTTAAAATTATACCGATTATATGTTTACCCAACGAATTTTTGAATAATTTATTACTTAAGAAATTATCATAAGTTAATCATATCTTTGAATTTTACTTTTTGACAAAAACAAAAGCTAGTGATATAATATAAATCTTATTCGTGGGAGGTATAATATGAATATTTTGAAGAAACTTAAAGTGTATATAACTTATTTAACTACTGTTTCAATACTAGCAGTAATGATAATTTATGTTGCCTATAAGAATCCTGATTTAATAACATTTCTTAATGTTGATAATAATTATTTTGTTGAGAGTGAAGAAACTATTAATAGTCCATTTTCTAATACTGATAATGTTGAAGTAGTAGTTAAAACTAATACACAAAATACGCAAACTACTAATAATACTCCCACTTATGTATCTGTTAATACTAGAACGGGATATGCTTTTCCAACAGTTAGTGGGTATTATATCAGTCAAGGGTATCGTGGTACTAGTCATGATGGTATTGATATAGCAGGATGTCCATATAATTCTAATATATTTGCAGTTAATGATGGTCAAGTTGTTACTGTTTCAAGAAAATGGGATAATGGTTTATATATTGTTATTAGACATGATAACGGTTATTATACAATGTATGCTCATTTAGCTAACGCTTATGTTTCTGTAGGACAAAGAGTTAGTAAAGGACAAGTTATTGGTGGTATGGGACGAAGTGGTTTAGCAACAGGTACACATTTACATTTTTCTTTATGGAATGCTTATCCCTATAGAGGTAGTAGCTTGAATCCTTTTAGTTTATATTAATAGGTATTTGACTATACGCCTATTTTTTTTTGGAATAAATTACTAAAGAAAGGGGAAATTTTATGAATCAACAATATCAATATCGTCCTAATTTTAATTATTTTAGACAAGTTAGTGATGATAATGAACTTTATTCTAGTAATGAGGGTTATACTTTAGGTAATATGTTTAAAGATATTTATCAGCCATATAAGAATTATGCACCACAAGTACTAACACCTACTAGTGAACAGGATGATTTATTTTTAAGGTTAAGTGAAAAAGAATTTGCAGCTCATGATTTGAATTTATATTTAGATCTTAATCCACAAGATGGTAATATGTTAGAAGTATTTAATCAATATCGAAAGGAAGCTAATAGTTTATTAGAAGAATATGAGTCTAAATATGGACCTATTAATATTTCTAGTAATACTTTAGAAGATAGTCCATTTAGATGGATTATTAATAACTTTCCTTGGAATGAAGGGGGTATGTAAATGTGGAAATATCAAAAGAAATTACAATATCCAATTAATATAAAGAAAAAGGATTTAAAGATGGCCAAACTTTTAGTGACACAGTATGGTGGTAGTAATGGTGAACTTGCTGCTGCTCTTCGTTATTTAAATCAAAGATACACTATGCCTGATAATAAAGGCCAAGCCTTACTAACTGATATTGGAACAGAAGAACTTGCTCATATTGAAATGATTTCTACTATGGTTTATCAGTTATTAAAGAATGCTACTATTGAAGAAATAAAACAAGCTGGACTTGACCCACACTATGCAGAACACAAACTAGCTTTATATCCTACTAATGCTGATGGAGTTCCTTTTACAGTAGATTATTTTGCTACTACAGGAGATCCTTTAGCAGATTTAGCAGAGGATATGGCAGCTGAACAAAAAGCAAGAGCTGTTTATGAGAACTTAATTGATTTAACAAATGATCCTGATGTCATTGGTCCATTATTATTCTTAAGACAAAGGGAAGTCGTTCATTATAATTTATTTAAAGATTTATTTGATGAATATCAAGAAAAGTATAGATAAAGACTAGTCAGCAATGACTAGTCTTTATTAGTTAAATACTTCCATAAGAAGTGGTACAACATGTTTCTTTCTTGAAACAACATTTTCTAAGTAAGTACCTTCTTCCATTTCTTTTCGATAAGCAAGATCCATTAAATCTTTAGCTTTTCTATTATAAATTACATAAGAACCATTTAGAATGATATCAGTTATATAAAGTGCAACAAGTGAATATTTATTAGCTTCTGCTACTTCATCTAGTGTATCTAAATACTTATCTATATTCTTTTTAATATCATCAAAATTAGTAGTAAAGAATTGACCTATTCCCATTGTTTTATCATTTACAGTATATAATTTAAAGTCATTATATAAAACATCTTCTTCACTCATTCCTTCTAGTGATGTGCCTGCTTTAATCATATTAAGACCATATTCTTTATAATCAACTTCTGCTATAGAAGATAGATAGTGAACTGCTTCTACATCTATAGAAGTTGCTGTTGGACTTTTTAATATTAAGGTATCAGATAATATTCCTGATAACATCATTCCAGCCATTTCTTTAGTTATTTCAATATTCTTTTCTTTATATAGTAAATAGATAATAGTATTAGTTGAACCTACAGCCATATTTCTAAAGTTTACTGGACTAGCAGTTGTAATTGATCCTAAGTTATGGTGATCAAATATTTCTTTAATTTCTGCTTCCTCTAATCCTTCAGCACTTTGAACTTTTTCATTATGATCTACTAATATTACTTTCTTAGGATGTTTAGCTTCTAAATCAGTTATTCTTAAAAGTCCTAAACACTTACCTGTTTTACTATTAATTACTGGATAATTGGTATGTCTTAATTTCTTATTTATTTCTAATATATCATCTACATAAATATTTTCATCAAAGGTTACAGCATCTTTAGTAGTTCTTGTCATATTACCAATATAATTAGCTAAACTAACTAGTCTTGATACATGATAAGTATCATAACTACTTCTTATAATATTAACTTTATTCTTTCTAGCTATTTCTAGGTGTTTATCTTTAATTTCTCCATTACCTGTTAAAATAATCATCTTAACACCATTTTCTACAGCATATTCAATAACACTATGACGATCTCCTACTATTAATATATCTGTTCTTTGTAATTTAATCGTTTCAAGGAATGTACTACTACGGTAAGCAGCTGCTAATAAATTTCCTTCTATTTCTTCATCAAACTTTAACACTTCTTCTGCTTTTAATACTTCTAGTAAGTTACTATATGATGTTTTTAATAAATTAACTTCATCATTAATAAAGTGATGAGCTAAGTCTTTAATAGTAACTATTCCTAGTAACTTTTCTTTTTCATCTACTACTGGTACACCAGTTAAACCTTGATTTAACATATATAAGTAACTATCATAAATAGATTTAGATTGATTTAAAAAATAATGTTTGTGATAATCTACATCTTTAAGTTGTAATTTAACATCATTTAAATACTTTGGTGTCTTAACTTTAAAATAGTCAAGAGCATAAGCTGTTTCTTTATTAATATTTCCTAAGATACGAGCTTCAGTATTTTCTCCTAATTGTTTTTTTAAATATGCTAAACTAATAGCACTACAAACAGAATCAGTATCTGGTTTTCTATGTCCAAATATATAAGTTTTCTCCATATAACTCCCTCATTTCTGTTTAAGATTATATAATAATTAATATTATTTGTCAAAATTTATTTGTTACATTTAATCCTATCCTGTCTTTATCATATCTGATAAATAATGGTGTTATTTCACCTTTTATATTTACAGTTTCTAGTCTTTGATAATTCCAACTATTTATACTACTATTTAAGTATTCCTCTACTCTTTTAGTAGTTTCTATTAAATATGGTTTTAATAAATTATTAATGTTTAATATAATATTAGAACAATTATATAAAACTTTTTCACACTCCATACTGTTTTCTTTAGACAATTTCCAAGGCTCATTTTCATCAAAATACTTATTGGCATGACTAATAAAGTTAAATATTTCTGCTAATCCTTCCTTAGTATCTCCATTATCAATTAAATTACCAACTCTTTCATATAGTTCTACTAATGCATTTTCAATTTGATTATCAATAATGATATTATCTAATTTTCCTTGAAATGATTTATTTATAAATACTAAAGTTCTATTGACAAAATTTTCCCACTTTCCAAACAATTCACCATTTATAGAGCTGATAAAGCCTTCGTATGTAAAATTAAAATCTCTTGTTTCAGGATTGTTAATACTTAAAAAATAGCGAATAGAATCTAGTGAATAATTATCAAGTAAATATCTCAAAGTGATATAGTTTCCCTTACTTTTTGATAATTTTTCTCCTTCTATAGTGATATATTCATCTGATATTATCTTATCAGGTAATCTATAATTATCTTTAGTAGCTAAAAGTAATGCTGAAAATATAACGGTATGAAATGGAATATTATCTTTAGCATGAACTAGATATATTTTACTATCATCATGTTTCCAAAAGTCTTCCCACTTTAAATTATTAGACTCTGCATATTTTTTACTAGCAGTTACGTAACCCCATACATTTTCAAACCACCCATATATCTTTTTATCTCTAAAACCATCTATAGGAATGTCTATTCCATAATTTAAACTTCTTGAAACACATCTATCTGGAATTCCTTCTTTTAAATATCTTTCTGTAAAATTAACCGCATTACTTCTCCATTCTTTTCTTTGTCTTGCCAACAAGTCATTGATTTCATTTTGAAAATTTGAAAGTTTAAAATATAGATTCTTTGTTTTTCTATAAGAAGTATTGCCACCACAAATAGCACATTTTATCTCTTTCACTTTATCTATTGTAAGTAAACTACCACACTTTTCACACTCATCGCCCTTTATTTCTGCACTACAGTTTGGACATATTCCAATAATATAGCGATCGGCCAAAAACAAATTACAATGTTCACAATATAATTGTTCTTCCTCTTTTTCATATAAGTAGCCATTATTATAATATTTTATAAATTGATTTTCTACAAACCTTTTATGATATTCATCATCAGTTCTATTATATAAATCAAAACTTATCCCAAATTCTTTAAAGTCTTTAGCAAAAGATATATGACATTTATCAACTATTTCTTTAGGACTCTTATTTTCCTTTAAAGCTTTTACTTCAGTTGGTGTTCCATGACAATCGGTTCCAGATACCAATATAACATTATTACCTTTAAGTCTATGGTATCTTGCTATTACATCACCTGGTAAACTACTAGCTGCATGACCTATATGCAACTCTCCATTGGCAAAAAGGCCAACTAATTCCTATTATTATATTCATTTTATCTTCTTCTTTCCTTAACAAAAAACCTCCTAGAAAATCATTGACTTTCTAAGAGGTGAATATATTCACGTTACCACTCTTATTTTTTAATATATTGCTATATTAAACTCACTAACCTACTTATGTCCCAGCATAGCTATAGGTATCTGCTATAACAGGCATTCCCGCAATGACCTACTATTATTTCAGTCATTGACCTTGAGAGCCATGTTCAAAAAATACTTTCATCCTCTTTTTCGCCTAACAGTGGTCTCTAAAATGACTATATTTTCATACTCTTTCTCGCATTGGTTTTATGAATGATTAGATTATATCATCTTTAACACTAAAATGTCAAATTTTAAACAACTTAGGACGCGATAAAACCCTGTTAGAATAGATAATAATATAGTATATCTATCCATTTACTTATTTATTAATACCCTTTTGTTTTTCCAATATATTAAGTAACTTTTGTCCTGATAGATTAATATTATTATTTATTATTTCATCACCAAATTTTAAATCTCCACTCAATTTAATTCCAGGTATTACTTTATCTAAATAAATACCTTGCAAACTTAAATCATGTTTATCTTTAAAACTGTCCTTTTCAAAATCAGAATATCTTCCAAGTTTCATAATGGAATTTCCATCAGTAAAATACATAAAGTTTGTTTGTGATTCTGGAATAACTATTTCTAAATCATTTAGTTTTTCAACTGACATTTCCTTTAAAGATATGAGTTTTATTAAGATTGTCTGAACTTCACTTTCATCAAATTTGGAAGTAATAGTATCAGAAAAAGAAACATCTAAACTTGATAATTGTTTTTTTAGTAATTCATCTAATATACAGTTTTTTTCTTTAAGCGATGGATTTGTGTTATTAATTTTAGTAAAGTATACACAAGCCGATTTAACTAGTTCAAAATCAAAATATTGCATTCTATTCAAATTATCGATTAAATAATCTACAGTTACTTCTGATAATTTATCGCATTGTTCAACGATCCCTATATTAGAAATATTTTTCTTTTCAACTATTTCTAAAACTTTACCATATCTGCTGCTAAACAATTCTTCAAACCAAGAAGAAAATTCTTTATTATATTCTTCTAAGCTTAATTCACCATTTTCAACTATTTCATAGTTTAACTTATACAAATTCTTTCTTCTAGTTTCTTTTCTTTCTTCAAAAGAGGATAAATTATATAAAGAACTATACCCATGATTATATATTAGTAATGCACAAGAGTTTATTAATTCACCAAATTGGCTGTCATTTAATTTACAGTCCAAAATTCGAGTTATATTATCAAATATATTTTTCTTATTATTAATATTAGGCTCATGCATCATTTCTTCAATTAGTTTTGCATCATTGCCAAGAATTATTTTAAATACATTTAAATAGAATTTTTCTATTGGATAGGAAGTATCATAATGTTCAAAATCACCTCTACATTTAAAATTATATGAACTGGAATAATTATATTCCAACTCACCTACTAATAAATCGTCCTGATAATCACTAGCAATTGCTTCTTCCATCTTTGTAAAAAAGTCATCGTTATTTTCTTTTCCATCATCTAAAAAAGTATTATTATCAATACACAATGTACCTAATGCATGTTCTACCTCGTGTATAGTAGCAGTTACTACTCTATATAAATGAATATGAGGAAGCTTCCAACCATATAAATTTACATTAATTACTTTTTTTGACCTATCGCAACTACCTGATGCTCCTACCTTATTAATAAAAGAATATTTCCATTCAGTTAATAACTTATCAATTTTGCCTTGACCATACTTTTTAATCATAAGCGGATACATACACACTAAATCATAACTAAATTCATCAGGATACTCATTTTGTTTACATATTTCTATCAACTTACTTAATTCCATTTTATATCACAATTACCTTTCCATCTAAATTACATATATAAGTATTTGGTATTTTCGCTTTTATTTCTTTTAATCCATCTAAACTTTATATGTACCATGCAATAATGTACTTTTTTTAAATAGACTGCATCACCTATTTGATAAGTTTTTTTGACAACTTAATATATTCTTCCTTAGTCAAAAATCTCACTCCTAACTTTTTGATTCGTCATGTTTCTAATAAAATAAACTATCTTTTATTATTAAGAATATAAGTATAAGAGTCACGACACATATCTTCTAAGGTCTTTGTTGGATTAAAGCCTAATTCTTCTTTTGCTTTAGTATTATCAGCATAACAACTAGCTATATCTCCTTCTCTTCTTCCTACTATTTTATAATTAACTTTAATATTATTTACTCTTTCAAAAGTTTTAACTAGTTCTAAAACACTATACCCTGAACCAGTACCTAAGTTATAAATATTTAATCCTTTAGCTTTCTTAAGAGCTAGTACATGTCCTTTAGCAAGATCTACAACATGGATATAATCTCTTACCCCTGTTCCATCTTTAGTATCATAATCATCTCCAAAGACACTTAAACATTCTAACTCTTTAGTAGCTACTCTAACAATATAAGGCATAAGATTATTTGGTATACCATTAGGACTTTCTCCTAATAAGCCTGTTTCTTCATTACCAATTGGGTTAAAATATCTTAAGATAGTAATATCTAGATCATTATCTGCTTTATATATGTCTTTTAGAATCAGCTCTATCATTAATTTTGTTGTTCCATAAGGATTAGTTGTTGATAATGGAAAACTCTCTTTAATTGGTAATTCTTTAGGTGTACCATACACAGTAGCACTTGATGAGAATATAAACTTTTTACAGTTATATTTTTTCATTACCTCAAGTAGATATAGAGTTGATATTAAATTATTTTCATAATACATAAGTGGTTTCTTAACACTTTCTCCTACTGCTTTATAACCAGCAAAATGAATTACTGCTTCTATATTTTCTTTACTAAATATTTCTTCTAGCAAACTCTTATTGCAAACATCTCCTTCATAAAGCTTCACATCTTTACCAGTAAGTGTTTTTATCTTTGCTATAACATCTTTTTTACTATTACTAAAGTTATCAATAATAACTACTTCATAATTATTTTTTAATAATTCACAAACGGTATGACTTCCAATATAGCCACATCCTCCTGTTACTAATACTTTCATTTTTATTACCTCCCGTTTTTTATAATATCATTTTTTTAGGAAGAAAAAAAGAGCTTTTATGCTCTTGATACATATTTTCCATCTTTTGTTCCAACAAGTATTTCTTCATCTTGTTTAATAAATAATGGAACTTGTACTACCATACCAGTTTCTAATGTAGCATTCTTCATAGCAGAAGATGAAGTATTACCTTTAACAGCATCTTCTGTTGCTACTATTTTCATAACAATTTTATCTGGTAAGTTCATACCTAACATTTCTCCTTCAAAGAAAATAATTTCTACTTCTAAATTTTCTTTTAAGAATTTTGCATCTTCACCAATTGTACTTTTATCAAGTTCAATTTGTTCATAATCTTGCATATTCATGAAGTAATAAGTATCTCCCATACTATAAAGGAATTGCATAGGTTTCTTTGAAATATGTGCTGTTTCTACTTTAACTCCAGCATTGAAAGTCTTTTCAGCAATAGAACCTGTTCTTAAGTTTTTAAGTTTTGCTTTAACAATAGCTGCCCCTTTACCAGGTTTTACATGTTGACTATCAAGTACCATATAGATATTACCATCAGCTTGAATAGTAATTCCGTTTTTTAAATCATTGGAATTAATCATATCTTATATCCTCCTTTAGTTATTACTTCTTTTCTTTGTGTTCAGTATGATGTCCACATTTTGGACAATATTTATTAATGTCTAGACGATCAGTTGTATTTTTAACGTTTTTAGGTGTACGATAATTTTCTTCTTTACAAACTGTACATACTAGTGTTTTCTTTTGTCTATTTCCTACTTTTGCCATGACACTACCTCCTTGTTTCTTTAAAATTATATCAGAAAAACCTCTATTGGTAAAGGTTTTTATTTATTTAATTCTTTTAAGCGTTCAATTGTTCTTCTCATTTCAAGATCATACTGAACCATTTCTAGTCCACCAAATTCTTTTAAGAAGTCTTCTTCTTCCATTTGGTATTTATCTGCTAATTCTTTAGCTTCTTTCTTAGCATCTTCTTCACTTACTTCAATCTTTTCTAATTTAACAATTTCTTCAAGCATTAAACGATAAAGAACATTTTGATAAGCTTCATCTTTTAATTGATTTCTTAAATCTTCTTCTTTACTTCCAGTTATTTTATAGTATAAGTCTAAATTTAATCCTTGCATCATCATTGATTGTTCTGCACGTTTTAAAAGACGAGTTGTTTCTTCCTCAATCATTCCTTCTGGAATATCTACTTCTACATTCTTAGCTACTTCACTTAGTAGTTTATCAATATAGATATTTTCATTTTCCATCTCTTTTTGAGCAAGAATATTTTTCTTAACTTCCTCTTTTAGGCTCTTTTCATCATTAACACCTTCAAGAGCTAAATCATCAAAGAAATCTTGATCAAGTTCTCTTTTTTCTTTTGTTTTAATCTCATGTACTTTTACTTTAAATGTGGCTTCTTTTCCTTTTAATGATTCTTCATGGTATTCTTCTGGGAAAGTAACTTTTATTTCTCTTTCTTCTTCCTTTTTCATACCAATTAATTGTTCTTCAAATCCTGGAATAAATTCTCCACTTCCGATTTGTAATGGATGATTTTCACCTTTTCCACCTTCAAAAGCTTCACTTCCTAAGAATCCTTCATAATCAATAGTTACTAAATCACCTGTTTCAACTGAACCATCTTCTTTAATTACTAATTCAGCATATTTATCAAGTAGTTTCTTAACTTCTTCTTCTACTTCTTCATCAGTAACTGTTGCTTTTTCTTCTTTTATTCCTAATCCTTTATAGTTTTTAATTTTAACTTCAGGACGAGAAGTAATAGTAAACTTAAATGTTACATGGTCTTTATCAACACTAGTTAATTCTACTTCACCAGGAATAACAGGTATTACTTTTGCTTCCTCAATTGCTTTAGTATAAGCATCTTGTAATACGATATTACCAGCTTCATCAAATAATGTTTCAACGCCTATTTTTTTATCATAGATATTTCTTGGACATTTTCCTTTTCTAAATCCATCAATAGTTACATTTTTTACTTTCTTCTTAAAGCTTTTATCTAGAGCTTTTTGCCACTCTTCTCCTTCAATTTTAATTGTTATTTCATGAATATTGTTTTTCTTATTTGCCATACTCTTCCTCCTCCAATAGGCTTATTATACCTTATTTCTTGTTGTGTTTCAAGAAATTTTAACTATTATTTTTTTATTATGAACATAGCATCTCCAAAAGAGAAAAATCTATATCTTTCTTTTACTGCATGATTATATGCTTCTAAGATAAAATCTTTAGTAGCAATAGCAGATACTAACATTAGTAATGTTGATTTTGGTAAGTGAAAGTTAGTTACTAACCCATCTATTGAATCAACACTTTTTGATGGGTATAGGAATAGGGTTGTAAAACCACTATCTTCTTTAAAGGTACCATACTTTTCATATATTGTTTCAAGTACTCTAGTAGAAGTTGTTCCTACTGCTATTATTCTTTTACCGTTTTCTCTAGTCTTTCTAAGTAAGGTAGCAGTATCTTTATCCATAGAGTAATACTCTGAATGCATCTTATGGTCTTCTATAACGTCTTCCATTACAGGACGAAATGTTCCTAAACCAACATGTAAAGTTACATAAGCGATATTAACTCCCATTTTTTTAATTTCTTCTAATAATTCTTTAGTGAAATGTAAACCAGCAGTAGGAGCAGCTGCACTACCTATTTCTTTGGCATAAACTGTTTGATATCTTGATTGATCTTTCAATGTCTCATGAATATAAGGTGGAAGTGGCATTGTACCTAGCTTATCTAATACTTCATAGAATATTCCTTCATAAGTAAATTCTACTACTCTAATACCTTCTTCTCCTATTTCTTTACAAGTAGCTACTAATAAACCATCCCCAAAAGATATTTTATCACCTACATGAATTCTCTTAGCTGGTTTTGTAAGACACTCCCAAATATCTCCTTCAATATTTTTAAGGAGTAATAATTCAATTACTGCTTTAGTAACATCTTTCTCACCAATTAATCTAGCAGGTAGTACTTTAGTATTATTTAAAACTAAGGTATCTCCTTTTTTTAGATAGGATAATAAATCTGGAAACATTTTATCACTTATTGTTTTATCTTTACAATCTAACACCATAAGTCTTGAGCTATCCCTTTTCTCAAGTGGTGTTTGTGCTATTAGTTCTTTATCTAAATCATAATCAAACTCATCTAATCTCATCTAAATCATCCCCCCAAACAAATTATTTTGATAATTTATTCCTAATTGTTCATACGCTTTAGGTGTAACACATCTTCCTCTAGTAGTTCTTTTTAAATATCCTTCTTGTAATAAGTATGGTTCCATAACATCTTCTATAGTTGATACTTCTTCGCCAATACTACTAGCTAAAGCTTCAATACCAACTGGTCCACCATTAAATCTTTCAATAATAGCTTTTAGTAGTTGATGATCTGCTTCATCAAGACCACTCTTATCTACTTTTAATCTTCCTAAAGCTTTCTGCATAATTTCAATATCTATTGTATCTTTATCATCTACTAAAGCAAAATCTCTCACTCTTTTAAATAAGCGATTAGCAATTCTTGGTGTTCCTCTACTTCTTTTAGCAAGTTCTAAGGCAGCATCATCAGTAATGCCCATTTTTAAAACTCTACTAGTTCTTTTAATTATAGAACTTAACTCATCATCAGTATAAAATTTAAGTTTGGCAACTATTCCAAATCTATCTCTTAAAGGGCTTGATAAATCCCCAGCTCTAGTAGTCGCCCCAACTAAAGTAAAAGGTGGTAAATCTATTTTAATATTTCTAGAGTTTCCTTCGCTACCAATAATTATATCAAGAGTAAAGTCTTCCATGGCTGGATATAATATTTCTTCAATATATCTTGGCATTCTATGAATTTCATCTATAAATAAAACATCTCCTGGCTCTAGTGTTGATAAAATAGCTGCTAAATCCCCACTTTTTTCAATGGATGGTCCACTAGCTGTCTTAATATTTACTCCCATTTCTTTAGCAATAATATAAGCAAGAGTTGTTTTACCAAGTCCAGGAGGACCATATAATAAAACATGATCCAACGTCTCATTTCTCATCTTAGCTGCTTTTATAAAAACATTGATATTTTCTTTAACTTCACTCTGACCAATATATTCATCAAGAAATAAAGGACGAATACTGGATTCTAATGTTTCATCTTCTATTTGTTCTTCACTACTAACTACTCTATCAACCATTTCTTCACCCACTTTCTATTTTAGGAATAAACTTAAGGCTTGTTTAATTTGATTTTCAATACTTAAACTATTATCTATTTGTGCCAATACTGTTTTAATTTCTTTTTCTTTATAACCAAGAGCTAGTAAGGCATCATGTACTTCCATAAGAGTATCATTATTAGCATCTTCTAATGCTTCAAGCTCTCCTAGTTTACCTTTTAAGTCTAAGACCATTTGTTTAGCTAATTTATCTCCTATCTTTGGAAATTTCTTAAGATATAAAATGTTTTCTCTTTCAATTGCATCTTTTATTCCTGCTAAACTACCTGTTGCAAGAATAGGAAGAGCCATCTTAGGTCCTAGTCCTTTAACTCCTATTAGTTTTAGAAACATTTCTTTTTCACTTTTTTCTTTAAAGCCAAATAAAAGGTGTTCATCTTCTTTTATTTGTTGATACAAATATATCTTGTAATTTTTTCCTTCTTCAAAAGAAAAAGGATTAGATGTATAAATAAGATAACCAATATTATTAGTTTCTAACACTATGTTATTAGAATTAATTTCTTTAATAGTTCCAATCATATAGTCATACATATTAACACCTAGTTTTCCTTTATATTACAATATACACTTTGTACATCATCAATATCTTCTAAAAGTTCATATAATTTTTCTACTTTTTCTCTTGTTTCATCATCAACTTCTACTTCATTTTGTGCAACATACGTAACTTCTGAAGTTAAGAATTCAGCTACTCCCATATTAGTTAGAGCATCTTTTACTTTAATGAAGTCTTCTGGCTTTGTAGTAATCATATAACTTTCTTCTAGTTTTTCCATATCAAGTGCACCAGCATCTAGTGAAGTCATCATAACTTCATCTTCATCATAATCATTAGGAATTTCAATTAAACCAACACGGTCAAATAAATAACTAACAGAACCATCAGTTCCTAAATTACCTCCATGTTTTGTAAAGGTACTTCTTACAAATGATGCTGTTCTATTTCTATTATCTGTTAAACAGTCAACCATAAAAGCAGTACCAGCAGGACCATAACCTTCATAACGAACAACGTCATAATGTTCATTATCATTAGCTCCTTTTGCTTTATCAATAGCTTTTTGAATATTATCCTTTGGCATATTAGCTGCTTTTGCTTTTTCAACTACTAATCTTAAACTTGGATTAGCATCAGGATCTGGTGTTCCTTGCTTAGCTGCTACATATAACTCTTTAGCTAATTTTTGAAATACTTTACCTCTAGCAGCATCTATTAATCCTTTTTTACGATGAATAGTTGCCCATTTAGAATGTCCACTCATATTATCACTCCTTCATTTCTTTATTATAATATCATACTTTTATTTTCTTTTAAAGGAAAAGAATTATAAATTTAAAAAAACTCTTATATTGAGTAAGAGTTCTTTATATTATTTAAATCCATTACTATCGCAGTGTCCTAATATATCGCAAGCTGTACATTTCACCTTTTTTGCAGTTTGACAAAGATTTTCTCCTGAAGATTTTTTATATATTCCTACACGTTCAACTGTTGGCTTTTCCCATTCACATTTAGTTGAATATAATCCAGAAAGATTGTCTTTTATAATTACTTCATAGCGATGCCTATAAGTTGTATTTGGACGATCTATACAATCGGGTCCTCGATAATTTTGATGGTCATTTATAGTTATTGTTGGCGGAGTTTTATCAATTCCCCATACTCCATTAACTTCACAAGTTTGATGATTTCCAGCTTTATCATATACAATAGTTTTAACTTTTAGGGAACCCTCATCACTAACTGTTATGGTTCTTTTTTTATTATTACTATATGTTGCAGTTGGAGTTTTACTCCAAACATATTTGTCTTTACTATTAGCAAATGTTACAAACCATTTCCACTTAGCTGTATCTTTAGAAGGTGTTACTGTAAATTTAACATCGTTTTCTGTCCATGTTGCTGATGTGGAATTTGCTTTTACACTAGGACATTTAGGTGGTGTTGTATCACTTGGTTTTGATGGTGGAGGATCGGGTTCTGGCTCTGGTTCTGGTTCTGGCGTAGGACAACTTCCAGCATAACATTGTCGAGATTCTATAGAATCAGAACTTGTACCATCACACCAATAAGTTGTTGCCGTTCTTGTTTGTGTTCCATAATCACATGATACATTACAGTCTGACCATTCCGTATAAGTAGTAGTTGGATAGCAACAGCTTCCTCCATAACATGAAGCATAATAATCATTGTTAGGACATCTTAAATTATCATAATAATCATAAGCATAACGATAAACTGAGCCCCATTCTTCACATGAAGCATTACAACTTCCCTCATCTACATAATAAACATTTTCACATCTACAAGCCTGGGTATTACAAGACTGGGTATCGGTATCATAAGTTACTAAACCGTCACATCCATAAGTTGTTTTTGTTCTTGATTGTGTTCCTCCACCACATGAGGCACTACAACTTCCAAAGGAACCATAAACAACTTTAGGATTAATACAACATGATGTTTGACTTGTTTTTGTTCCACAAGATGTTCCTAAATATCTATCTTTATAAGTTGTTGTAGATGTTGCTGTTCCAAAACCATAATTAGTACTACAACTTCCTGTTGTTGTTTGTCCTGTTTTTTCACTACATTCTTTATAAACTTTATAGTTAGTATTATAAGTATATACTTTAGTATTACCTAGTTCATCTTTAGTTTTAATATAAATAGTTCTTGCTTTTCCATCATAATCTCCTGATAATGTCCAGTTGATACTACTAGTTTGACCTAAAGTATAATTATACCAACTAGTATAGTTTTTATTATTATTAGATAAGCTATAATATATTCTATTATTAGTTGTATCAACTCTATCTGTTAAAGCAAGTATAATTACTACATCTTTACTATTATAAGAAGAATTTCTACTTGTTATACTCTTACTTGTTATAACAGGTGCATCTTTATCAACGTAATACTCTGAAGTATTAATATTACATGAGTTTCCTGCTTCATCATAAGCCGTTATCTTACCAAACACATGACCATTATCTTTA
>RKAV01000052.1 GCA_014846175.1 bacterium
ACTCCTTGTACTGTAAACCAAGCATAGGAAAAGTATCCTGCCATCATTAGAGTACTTATTCCTAAGAGAATAAATATATAAGCTGTTGATATGTTAGTATTAGCTAACTTCTTAAATAATTTTTTCATATATTACCTCCTAAACATCAGTATTTTTGACACGAAAAAAGATAAGCCTATAACACTAGACCTATCTTTAAACACAATAAAAGAAAGTAGTTTTTACTGTTTAATTTGGTAATGACCCCCCCCCATGTTAACTAGATGTAAACTATATATATTCATGGTTGGCCACCTCTACTTTCTCTAACAATAATATCTTATCAAATAAATACTGGTTAATCAACAGGTAAATTAAATCTTTTTTCTAACAAAATATACTTTCAAATATTTCATCATAATTAGATACTAATATAAATTCTAATTTATCTCTTATTTCTTTAGAAACTTCTTCTAAATCTTTCTTATTTTCTAAAGGTAAATATATTTTTTTAACCCCTGTTCTATAAGCTCCTAAAACTTTTTCTCTAACTCCTCCAATAGGAAGTACATTTCCTTGTAAAGTAATTTCTCCTGTCATTGCTAATTTTGACGATACTTTTTTATTACTAAAAGCACTTATTATTGAAGTTGTTAATGCAACCCCTGCACTTGGTCCTTCTTTATTAACTGCCCCCTCTGGTAAGTGTATATGAATATCACTTGCAAATATTAAATCACTAACATTAAATTTATCACAATTAGCTTTTATATAACTAAGTGCAATAGATGCTGATTCTTTAATAACATCTCCTAAAGAACCAGTTAAAATCAAATTACCTTTTCCTTTATAATAAGTTGTTTCTATTTTTAAAATATCTCCGCCAAATGGTGTATAAGCAAGTCCATTAACTACCCCTACTTGTAAATTTTCTTTTTGATAATAAGAAGGATATATCTCTTTGCCTAAATAATCTTCTAATGTTTCTTTAGTTACAGTTACTAAATCTGAACTATTTTCTATTAATCTTTTCTTTACTATTTTTCTTAGTATTTTAGAAATCATTCTACTAAGTTCCCTAACTCCTGCTTCTTTAGTATAACATCTAATTATTTCTAAAATAGCTTCTTTATCAATAGTAACTTCAAAAGAAGTAAGTCCTACTTCATCCATTAATTTAGGTATTAGATAGTTAATTGCTATATCTTTTTTCTCATATTCTGTATAAGAGGGAATATGTATAATTTCTAATCTATCTTTAAGTTCTAAAGGTATTTGTTCTTCATAGTTAGCTGTTGCTATAAAAAGTACTTTAGATAAATCAAAGTCTTCTTCAATATAGTGATCAGAAAAATACATATTTTGTTCTTTATCTAATACTTCTAATAAACTACTAGCTGGATCTCCTTTTACACTCTTAGTCATTTTATCTATCTCATCAATTATAAATACAGGATTAGAACTATGAGCTTTTTTCATACCTTGAATAATTCTACCAGGAAGTGCCCCTACATAAGTTCTTCTATGCCCTACTATTTCTGCTTCATCATTAATACCACCAACAGAAATAGTTGCAACATTCCTATTTAAACTCTTAGCTACTGAATAAGCAAGAGAGGTTTTACCAACACCAGGAGGTCCTATTAAACATAAAATTGGACTTTTTTCTTTTTTAGAGTTTTGTTTAACTGCTATATATTCTAATATTCTTTCTTTAACATCACTCATACCATAATGATTATCATCAAGGGTTTTCTTTATTTCGTTTAAATCAGTTATATCTTTAGTTTCTATTTCAAAAGGTAGTGACAACATCCATTCTATATAATCTTTAATCATACCTACTTCCGGTGAAATAGAAGTAGAAGTTTCATACCTTTTAATTTCTTCTTTAATTCTATCTTTTATTTTCTTATTAGCTTTTAATTTTTTTAATCTTTTTTCATACTTCGCTATTTCTCTATTCTTAGTAGTTTCTTCCCCTAATTCATCTTTAATAACTTTAAGTTTAGCTTGTAAATAAAACTTTCTTTGTGTTTCTGCTACTTCCTGTCTTACTTTCTCATCTATTTTATTTTCTATCTTAGCTAGTGCTATTTCTTCTTTTAATTGTTCTAGTAAAGAAGTAGCTCTTTTAATAACATCTTTTTCATAAAGATATTTTTTCTTAAGTTCAATAGAAAATGGTAATATTGCTGCTAAGGAATCAGTTAAGTCAGCTAAACTTTCAATAAATGATAATTGATGAAGCATAGCATTACTAGTATTTGATACTAAATTACTATATTTCTCATAAGATCTTAGTAACATATCTATATATAGGTTATTTTTATCTTTAGGTATTTCTCTTGTTTCTACATCTTCTATATCAACATACCAAACTCCATTTTCAAATTCATAGTTAGAAACACTTACCCTACTATGGCACTGAAAGACTGCTCTTGTTTTAGAATTAGGTACTAATAGTTTTAAAGTTAGTGTTGACAAAACACCGAGTGATGGAAACTCTATTACATTATCAGTAGAAAAGCCATCTAAAGAATGAATCATTAGAATTTGCTTCTCCTTACTTTGTTCTACTATATTAATTAAACGTTCTGTCTTTTCATCCTGTGTTTCAATTCGATATTCAAAATTGGGGAACAAGACAGTTTCGTTAACAATCATAACTGGAACTCTACTCACAACCATCACCCACTTCTAATTATTTATTATAACTTATCCTAATTTTTTTGAGAAGTATTTTTTAAATTTTTTTTCTATCTTTTGATAGTATTAAACATTAATACCTTATTTTAATAACCAATCAATGACATTTATTTCAGTTATCCCATCATACCATATCACGTTTTAATAAATACTTATTCATCTACTTGATAATATTTCAAGCAACTTCTGTTTTCTGCTCTATATATTAAAAAGCTATCAATAAATGCCAAAATATAATTTTCTCCTGTATGATTACTTGTTAGAGTATCACTTATCTTCTTGGCTGATATCTTTGTAGATCACAGTTGAAAATGCTCCTTCTAAATACTCTTTTCTTTCTATCATAGTTTTTATAAAGTATATGCAAAATAAGCGCGAAAGACAAGTTCTGGAAATATTTTTCCAAAGCATGCTCATTTCAGCAACTCTTGGAAACGAACCTTATAAATAATATTTGTTTAGTATTTTTTGAATTTCTTCTTCATCAAAACCATGTTTCTTCATTTCTTCTTTTCTTAGTTCATACATCTTAAGAAAAATTTCTCTTTTTTCTGTAGCAACTGCATGATGAACTTTTCTATGACAAGTAGGACATAGTGCAATAATGTTAAACATACTGTCTAATTTAATATTTGGAAAATCTTTTTGTGCATTAATAGGAATAATATGGTGACATTCTAAATATTGATGCTTTCCAGTGGTATTAGTAAAAGTTTTATGTTCATGATTAACTTCACATAGATAATTAGCAAGTTCCAATCTTGTAGCCTTTAATCTAACATCTGTTTTTTCTCTTAAACTTTTTTTATTACTTTTAGACGAGTTATATTCATACTTTTTAGATTCTATAGCCTCTAATTCCTGTTCACTATAAGTTTTTATTGAACCATTATTTATTTTTTCAAATTGTTCTTTTTCTTCTTGTTCTTCTAAAACTTCTTCATTAGCAATAGAGTTTGTATTATAAATAAAATTTCTTATTTTTTGTTCACCAATTTCATCAATAAACAATTTTACTATTTCTTCATCAAGAGGAAATAAATAACCTTGTTTAGCAGTTCCTATACAGGTAAAAGTTTTTTCATAGTTAATATTATTTAAATACATTTCTTTGTAATTACTAAATTTAAACTTGGTGTTCAAATCAATATATTCTACATCAACTTTATAACCATCAGAATTCCATTTTTTTTCTATACATTTTGGAATTGGGGAATCATAACCATCTGTTAAGGCTTTCCCAATTGATACTATTTTGCTCTTATAATTACAAAAGATGATATCACCTATCTTAATGTTCTTAACATTAGTCCAGTACGAACGATGGTCCCCTTTTTTATTAGAACTAGGAGCGTATAAAAAATTATATTTTCGTTCCTCTTCATAAGTTTTACCTTGATTTACAAACCAATATTTCATTTATATTCCTCCATAACATATCTAGCTAGTAACACATCTGCTGGGGCTAAATCAAAATCAATCAACTTAGTAATTTCAACCCACTTATATTCAAAGTGATCATGTAGACAAAATTCTCCAGACAAATACTCACACTCATATAATCTTAAATCAATCTTCTTTTCTGGATACTCACAAATATTATTAATCAAAAATCTTTTTGCTTTCACAGTCAATTCAAATTCTTCTTTTATTTCTCTTTCAATAGCAGCTTCTTCTGACTCATTAGCTTCTACTTTTCCCCCAGGAAATTCCCATTTTCCTAAGACATTAGGGTCACCAGTAGCTCGTCTAGCAATTAATATTTTATTATCTTTGCAAATTAATGCAGCTACAACATTTATCATCATTAGTTCCTTTCATAAAGTATATTTTTTAATTATCTCTTCTGCTACTTTTATACCATCTATAGCAGAAGAAGTAATTCCACCAGCATAACCACTTCCTTCACCACAAGGGTATATACCTTTGATATTAGATTCTAATAAGTCATCTCTAATAATTCTAATTGGTGATGAAGTTCTTGTTTCTACTCCTGCTAGTAAAGGATTACTATCACTAAAACCTTTTATCTTTTTATTAAACTCTTCCATAGCTTCTTTTAAGGAAGATGAGATATATTCTTTTAAGATACTATTTAAATCAACAAAAGTATAATCTCCCATAATAGCAAAATCTGTTTCTTTTTTAGTAATGTTTTTATTTACAAAGTCTTGATAATATTCTACCGGTATCTTTCCCTTACCTAATTTAAAAGCTTTCTTTTCTAACTCTTCTTGATAAGCAACACCAGCAAATAAATCTTCTCCATAATCTTTTTTAGAAACAGTTACTATAATGGCACTATTAGCAGTATTACTATCTCTTAAATAATTACTCATCCCATTCACTACTAAATGATTATTAAGATTAGTAGCATTTAAAACATAACCTCCAGGGCACATACAAAATGAGTAAACTCCTCGATGTTCCTTTGTTTGATAAGTTAATTTATATGGAGCTTTTTTTATTTTATTATGATACTGTTCTTTATCAATCATTTCTTGATAATGCATTACTCTAACTCCTACAGCAAATGGTTTAGATTCCATCTTTAACCCAACATTATCTAATAGATGAAAAGTATCTCTTGCACTATGACCTATTGCTAACACTAATACATCACAAGGAATAATCTCTTTATCATTTATAGTAATACTTACTACCTTTTCATTTTTAATTTTAATATCAGTAAGTTTAGTATTAAATCTAAATTCTCCTCCCATTTTTATTATCTTTTCTCTAATATTAGGAATTATTTCTCTTAATTTATCTGTTCCAAGATGGGGATGTTGTAAGTATAAAATATCACTATTAGCACCATTTTCTATAAAGATATCAAATACTTTCTTACCACGATGTTCCTTATCTCTAATCATTGTTTTTAACTTACCATCAGAGAAAGTTCCTGCTCCTCCTTCCCCAAAAGAAACATTACTTTCTTCATTTAGTAATCCTTTAGCGAAGAATTTATTTACACTTGCTACTCTTTTAGTCATTTCTTCCCCTCTATCAATTACTAGAGGTTTAAAACCTTTACTTGCTAAGATATAAGCAGCAAATAAACCAGCTGGTCCACTACCAACAATAACTGGACGATTAGAAAGTTTTATAGTACCTGAATTAGGTAGTTTATACTCTTCTTTTACTACTTTTTTAAGTTTTAATTTCTTATTTTTTAATAACTTTTCTTCTACTTTAAGATCAAGTTCTACATCAATGCTATAGTGATAATGTATCTCATCACGACGTCTGGCATCAATTGATTTTTTATTAATACTCATAGTTTTTATATCACTAGCTTTAACTTTTAATAGTTTTAGTACTTCTTCTTGATAATTATCATTATCTACTTTTAAATTAATTTCTACTCTAAGCATTATAGTCCTCCATACTAGTTAATATTCCTGATAGAAAAGCAAAAGTCAAGTTATAACCACCACAGTCACCATTAACATCTAATAATTCACCTGTTATATAAAGATTCTTAACAAGAATGGATTCCATTGTTAATGGATTTATTTCTTCTAAACTTACACCGCCACTACATACTTGAGCAAAATCAAAACCTTTATAGGAAGTAACAGTAAATGGCATTTCTTTTAACATATTAGTTAGTTCTTTTTTCTTTAAAGAGGAAAGTTCTTCATAATAAGTAGCAGAGGAAATATCTAGTTTTAACATAATATAATTGATTACTTTAATTGGTAAAAAACCAAGTAAGGTATCTCTTACTCTTCTTCCTATAAAATTAACAGTATCATCAAAAGGCATCAAATCCAGTTTAATAGTTACTTTTCTCTTAGCATTTAATCCTTTAATAGCATAATAACTAAGATTAAAGATACAAATACCACTAAGTCCATAGTCAGTAAACTGTACTTGACCTAGTTCTTCTTTAATTTTTTTATTATCTTCATAAAGACTAACTCTAGCATCAAGTCTTACTCCTTTTAAGTTATGTTTTTCTTTTGTAACTAGGGAAGTAAGTGATGGATAAACATCTATTATTTTATGATGAAAACTATTAGCAAGGAAATATCCTATTCCATCACTACCAGTCATTTTATAAGATTTACCACCTGTAGCAAGTATTAATTTAGCACAAGATAAATCATCATTAATAATAAATAAGTCATCTTTCTTTTCTATTTTTTCTACTAAATAGTTAAATTTAAACTTTCCCCCTAAATCTAAATAAGTAGTTTCTAAAAGTTCTTTCATATTAATCGCTTGATTAGAAAACGGATAGTAATAACCATCTTTTATCTTAGGAATAACTCCAAGGGATTTAATAAATGTTTCTACTAATTCCATATTATCTTTAGTTATAATACTAGTTAATAAGGAAGCATTACTACTATGGTAATGATTTATAGATTGTGAATCATTAAAATAATTACATCTACCAGCACCAGTTAATAATAGTTTCTTTCCACTTATATTATTTCTTTCTAATATTGTTACATCATTACCATTTCTTAATAAAGATATACCAGCAGTAAGTCCACTAACACCTGCTCCAACAATAATTATATTCATCAATCATATCCCCTTTCTTTTACGTTGTATTTTACCATATATCTTTTTAAAAATCTATATAGTTTTCTTTAACTTCTATATTAAATATTTAAAAAGATCAAGTAATCATTCAATACTTGACCTTTCTCATTAGATATTATGTTTCTATTCTATCCTAGTATAAATGGATCAGTAGAACTACCTGTTCCACCTGTTATCTTAATTGTGGATTTTAGATGTACGACTGGACGCACCGCATTAGCATCATAAGCATAATCATTGCTAACCTGGCCAGCTTTATAGACATATGAAACAGTTCTAGAATCATTGGTACGCGGGCTCATTGTCCATTGTTTTTGTGATGAATTATAAAGCCAGTCATTTTTTTTACAATCACTATAGCTACTATCATTCCAACGGTATAATTCTTTTTCCATACAACTTGCTCTATTTGTGCTGTTTCCTCCACTTGTCGCGTATCCATAGTCACTTGGGTACATTAATCCTACTTTTCCTGTCCAATTTGTACTACTACTATTATTATATACTGTTGTTCCTCTTTCTCTTGTATAAAACATTGGTAATGTTAAATCTTCAGATGTAGAAATTCCTCCCAAGTACCATTTCGCATCTCCTATCATCGATTTTGCTTCGTCTGTTAGTCCTGTTGAGGTAAAATTACATGATGTTATAGCATCACCTGAACCATAGTGACATATTCCACTCTTTCTATTCCAGTATAAGCTCCCTCCGTAAGTTTCACTTTCGTGTCCTGAATTTAGCAGATAATTTAATCTTGCATCTGACCAGTTATTTTTTCCATAATCAGTTTCTGCTCCATTTGAAGTGTTTTTATTATCCCACGAATAATTTCCTATTGATTCATTTCTGATGATTTTCATTCTTTTTTCTATTTTTCCTGTTCCATCATCTACATCAAATACTCCAATAATTCTCCATAACTCATCATTGAATTTTACATAGTTATTAGGATTTGCTCCTATATATCTATAATCCGTTGTAGCTTTTAATTGTTCTGTTGCTTCATGAGGAAATGTCCACATTTGATTCTTTTGGTCAGCAGTAGCAGTATTATAATCTAGTGTTTCTGGATTTGCTTTTGCCACTAAATTTTCTGCTCCAGTAGTTGGTTTAGCTTTTGATTTACCATAAACATTTACTTTTACTGCAAATGATAAATCGCCTCCATCTCCTTGGGGATTATAACTTTCATCCACATACATTCTTAATCTATATTTAGTAGAAAAACTAGTATCTGTGGTACCTGTTGCTAGACTCATTTGATTAGCTGGTCTTCCTGTATCATTATTAGCTTCTATCAAACTTTTATAGGTAGTAGGTGCCATTACTTCTGTTTCTACACCACTACTATTAACACTTGTTAAATATAACTTTATATGACTTCCATCTATCTTCTTAGTAGAACTTGTTACATCTTCTGCTGTTATTTCCCAATTGATAGTTTCTCCTCCTACTATATTTCCTGCTACTGTAAAGTCAAAGTATTCTCCTGTTTTTAATTGTTTCTTACCTGTTGCATCAGTAGTTGGTAGAGCTTTATCCATAGATATTACATTACTACTTTCTTCATAACTCATTGAGATTGCTCCGGTTGTAATGGTATTTAATGTTTTACCTGTTCCTATATAAATAAATGCTGCATAACTAATACCTATTATTGTTATAATAAGTACTAATACTGCTAATATTGATATATATTCTTTTTTTCTTTGCTTCATAATTATTGCCCCTTTCTATTATAAATATCATTATTTTTAACATCTTAATAGTAACACGAAAGCATTTCTTATACAATAGACTTTTCATTAAAAATTTGATAAACTCTTATTATAATTAAGGGTGGTAAGAATGAGAAAATTAAAGAAAAATAAAAATAATAACTTATTATATTTTAGTAGTATAGTAATAGTTATTGCTATCATGTTTTTAAGTGTAGGGTTTTCAGCTTTTCAAAATAATTTAGCGATTGAAAATATAAGTAGTACTGTTAGAATAGATAAAGATATAAGAGTGATGAATAATAGTATTAATAGTGTTAATGAAGCGACTAGTTATTATGAAGAGTATAATGCTACAAATATTTCTGGAAGTATTAAATTAAATAACTATAATTCCTATGTTATCTATGATGTTGATATTTATAATTTTGGTAATGTTAGTATGGGAATAAGTAATGCTTCTATTGATAATGAGAACTTAAAATTTAAATTTTTAGATTATAATTTAAAAGATAAGATTTGTGAAGATAGTAAATGTTCTTTAGGTGTTAAGAAAACACTTAAAATAAAAGTATCATATAAAGATGAAGCAAGTATTAACGAGGAAGAAAATAAGTTTGTGTTAAGCTTTAAGTTTGGACGGATATTTAATATTAACTATTATAATATTGATAATAGTGATACCTTTCCTAAAGAGATAATAGAGGGTGATACATTAAGTTTAAATATACCGAATAAAGAAGATTATCATATAAAAGTTTTCATGAATAATAAATTATTAAGTAAAAATAGTGATTATGAATATATAAATGATAAGTTAGTTCTTCCGAATGTTTCTGGTGATATTAAAATTCATTATAAAATGCCGATATGTCAAAGAGCAACGGTTCTTCATACAGAAAAATGTTTAGGATCATATTGTTCGGGTATGGGTTACAAGCCAAATGGAAGTATGGGGTCAAGTACTATTACTTATGGTTCTTTAGGAACAGCTAGTGTACTTACATCTGGTGATGCCTTTGATTGTGATGTTAATGGTGATGGAATATATGATGCTGAGACAGAAAGATTCTATTATGTTACTGATTTAGATAATAATACTGATACAGCTGTTTTAATTTATTATAGTAATGTTAGTGAAGGAAAACCTAGTAGTGATAAATACTACCCTTATGATATTTCTAAAGAGAATTGGCATGGACCTAGAACTGCTGTAGAACAACTTCCTACTACAACTCAGTGGAGTAATGTAAGTTTAGCTAACACAGAAAGAAAGATAGTTAATGAATATAATACTACTAGTTCTAAGGATGGTCATACTTATCCAGAAATATTTAGTTATTCTAAATATGCAGCACGTTTTTTAACTTTACTAGAAGTAAAGAAACTTGTTAATGTTTATATCCCTAGTTGGAAAAATGGTGAATTAGATAGTCAACTATACCTAGCTGAGAATACTAATTTTTCTAAGAAAGATAATTCAAAATTCGATGGTTACTGGTTAGAAACACCAAGAAACACTATGTCAAATCATGGTTGGATGATTTATGCTACAGCAAGACGTGTACATAGTGTTGAAGTACAAGGAAATAATACTTTCATTGGTGTTCGTCCTGTAATAGAAGTTAATAAAAATGATATTTCATATTAACAAAAAGGTGTTAGGCACCTTTTTTATTTACCAAGGAATTATTAGAAAAAAAACGACATATATTTAGTAGAGGTGATTATTCTTGTTTAATAAAAATATTAATAAACGTATTAAAATAATGTTATTACTCTTTGGATTCGTATTATTAATGGTTATATTAAAAGTATTTTATGTACAAATATTTGATTATAAGAAACTATCTAGTCTTGCTAGTGATTTATGGAGTAGAAACTTACCAATTGAAGCTTCAAGAGGAAAAATACTAGATAGAAATGGTATTGTTTTAGCAGATAATGTTACTACTACTTCACTTGTTTTAGTACCAAATCAAATAAAGAATAAGAAAGAAGTATGTGAAAAGTTAGCAGAAATTTTAAATGTTAGTTATGATGAAATGAAAAAACATGTTTTTAAAAATACATCTATTGAAAGGGTTCATCCGATTGGTAGAAGACTTTCTTATGAAGTAGCAGATAAAATTGATGCTTTAAAGTTTGATGGTGTTTATTTACTTAAAGAAGCGAAAAGATATTATCCTTATAAAACATTACTTGCTCATGTTTTAGGATATGTTGGTATTGATAATCAAGGATTATCAGGTCTTGAATTACAGTATGATAAATATTTAACTGGTGAAGCAGGAGCAATTAAGTATTTTTCTGATGCTAAAGGTAATAAACTTACTTTATCTGATATTTATGTTAAACCTCAAGATGGAATGGACTTACAATTAACTATTGATATTAATATTCAAAAATCTATTGAAAGAGAACTTGATAATGTTGTTAATATGATGAATCCTGATATGGCTCTTGCTGTAGTAATGAATCCTAAAACAGGTGAAGTTTTAGGTATGAGTTCTAGACCTACTTTTGATCCTAATAATTATAAAAATTATAGTAATGAAACACTTAGTAGAAACTTACCTATCTGGGCTAGTTATGAACCAGGATCAACTCAAAAAATAATAACTACAGCAGCTAGTATAGAAGAGAAAGTTATTGATATTTATAATGAACACTTTTTTGACTCTGGTGGTGTTACTGTTGATGGAGCAAGAATTAGATGTTGGAAAGCAGGAGGACATGGTGATCAAACTTTTTTACAGGTATTACAAAACTCCTGTAACCCAGGGTTTGTTCAAATGGGAGAAAGATTAGGTAAAGAAAGATTATTTTCTTACTTAGATATGTTTGGTTTTGGTAATAAGACAGGGATTGACCTTAATGGCGAAGGTAAAGGTATCATCTTCCCTCTTTCAAGAGTTGGTAACGTAGAACTTGCTACTACTGCTTTTGGACAAGGAATTAGTGTTACACCAATACAACAAATAACTGCTATTTCTGCTGTTTTGAATGGTGGTAATTTATTAAGGCCTTATGTTTTAGCTAATGTTTTAGAACCGGAAACTGGTAATGTTATGTATCAAAATAAAACTAAAGTAGTTAGAAAAACAATTAGTGAAGAAACTTCTAAAACAATGCGTTATGCTTTAGAAACAGTTGTTGCTTTAGGAGGAGGAAAAGCTGCTTATATAGATGGTTATCGTATTGGAGGAAAAACTGGTACTGCTCAAAAAGTAAAAGATGGAAGATACCTTGTTAATAATTATATTATGTCCTTTGTTGGAATAGTTCCTAGTAATGATCCTGAAGCTGTTTTATATATTGCTATAGATAACCCTAAAAACACGGCACTTTTATCAAGTTACACTACTACTCCTATTGCAAGACGTATTCTTTTAGATATCATAGATGCTTTAGATATAAAAAAACAAGAAGGTGGTGTGGAAAAGGACTGGCAGTGGGATGATAAAGTTTATTATGAAGTACCAAATGTTGTTGGCAAAGATAAGAAAGAAGCCAAAGGTCTTTTAGAACATTTTAAAGTTGAATTTAGTAAAACTGGTGAAAAAGTAATTAGTCAATCACCTAAAGCTGGTGAAAGATTAGAAGATGGTGGAACAGTAACTTTATTACTTGGTGATTAAAACACTACTAAAAAGGAAACATTATTTAACAATGTTTCCTTCTACTTCCTTTAAAAGCGAATCATCTTCAAAATAATTTATTTGCATAGCTCTTTTAACTTCATCTAATGTTTCTTTCGCTTTACATCTTGCCTTTTTAGTTCCTTCTTTTAATACATTATAAACATATTCTGGATTCTTAGCTAACTCTTCTCTTCTTTCTCTAATTGGTCTTAACTCTTCTTGTAAGATATCATTTAAGAATCTTTTAATCTTCATATCACCTAACCCACCTCTTTGATAATGAGCTTTTAACTCATCTAAGTTTTTATATTCAGGTAAGTATTTTACAAAAGAGTCTTCCTTACAAAAAGTATCAAGATAAGTAAATACAACATTTCCTTCTACTTTACCTTTATCTTCTACTTTTATATGGTTAGGATCAGTATACATTGAAAATACTTTTCTTTTGATTTCTTCCTCACTATCTTTTAAATAAATACAATTACCAAGTGATTTACTCATCTTCGCATTACCATCTATTCCTACTAGTCTTTTTTCATTTTCATTACTAGGAAGCATTGCTACTGGTTCTACTAAAGTATCTCCATAAATAGAATTAAACTTTCTAACTATTTCTCTTGCTTGTTCAATCATTGGTAATTGATCTTCTCCCACAGGAATAACAGTTGCTTTAAAAGCAGTTATATCTGCTGTTTGACTTACAGGATATGTAAAGAAACCAGCTGGAATACTCTCTTCAAATCCTCTTAATTTAATTTCTTCTTTAACAGTTGGATTTCTATTTAATCTTGCTACTGTTACTAAGTTCATGTAGTAAAATGTTAATTCTGTAAGTTCTGGTACTTCTGATTGAATAAAATAATTTACTTTTTCTGGATCAATACCACATGCTAAGTTATCTAATGCTACTTCAAAGATATTATCTCTTACTTTCTTTGGATTATCAAAATTATCTGTTAAAGCTTGTGCATCTGCTGCAAATAAATACATCTCATCATAGTCACCTTCATTTTGAAGTTTCACTCTACTTTTTAATGATCCAACATAATGTCCTATATGTAAAGGACCTGTTGGTCTTTCTCCTGTTAATACTATTTTCTTTTCCATATTTAACCTCTTTTCTAAATAAAAAAATTACACATATACATATTCACTGATTTATGTGTTGATTATAATATCAATCAATGTATTTGTCAAATTTATGTTTTAGACTTATTATTAAAATTCTTTGCAAATACTTTTAATTTTTCTTCTCTATTATTATTAATATTATTTAAAGGATTTACTAGTCTGATTCCCCTCTTTTGAAAATCATCAAATGTTAGTGATATTACACTATTACTTTTTAAATCAAATAAAAGTCCATCTACGTTGTACTGAATAGCAGAAAACAAATCTTCTGCTAACCATAAATCTATTGTTGTATCATGATAATCAAATTTATAACCCTGAAATTTATTATAAGATGGAACTATATTATAAAATTTAAAAACATCTAATATAAAGTCTTTATTGTTTCCTAATACTACAAAATCTAAATCTTTTGGTTTTTTAGCATTTATTAAATCTCTTACTCCTCCACCTATTAAGTAAACAGGTGCTAAGATAGATATTGTATAAGCAGGATAGAAATGTTCTTTTATATATCTTTCTATTCGCATATTAAGTGTTAAATCCCAAGTAAATTCATCTAGTTCATCATTATATTTTATTTTTATATCCATAATATCACCTATTTCTTTATCCTAACACCTTCTAAATTCAAAGTCAAAAAATTTCACATCTTCTAAGTTAATTTCATATTATAAATTAGGTGATTATTATGTACATTACTTATAAGAATATTAAACTTTATTATGATAAAATTGGTAATAAAAAGGATGTAATTGTAATACTACCTGGTTGGGGTAATACTAAAGATACTTTTAAAACAATGATTGATTCTTTAAAAGATAATTATACTATCTATATTGTAGATTATCCTGGTTTTGGTAAGACACCTTTTCCTAAGAAAGTTTTAACGATTAATGATTATGCCTGTCTTATTATTACTTTATTTGATAAAGAGAAAATTACTAATCCTTATATAATTGCTCACTCTTTTGGAGGAAGAATTGCTATTCTTTTAACTGGTTTATATAATATAAGGGTAAAAAAACTATTACTAATAGATAGTGCTGGTATAAAACCTAAGATGACAATAGCTAAATGGTTAAGATTAAAGAGTTATAAGTTATTACAGAAGCTAGCTAAAGTTATCCCTTTAAAATATAGAACTAGGTATAAGGATAAGATTTTTAAGATGTTCGCTTCTAGTGATTATAAATCTTTAAATAAGGAAGAAAGAGAAACTTTTAAAAATATTGTTAATTTAGACCTTAGTAATTATCTTTCTGATATCAAAGTAGAAACTTTATTAATTTGGGGAGATAAAGATTATGATACTCCTTTAAGTGATGGTATTTTGATGAAGAAAAAAATAAAGAATAGTGAGCTTATTGTTTTTAAAGATTCTACTCACTACTCTTATTTAGAAAATTTAGATGTAATTTTAAGAATTATTTATATCTATTTTAATGACTAATCATTTTAATTTTTATCTTTAGTTAATAAGGCAAGGAAAGCTTCTTGAGGGACTTCAACTGAACCCAAACGTTTCATCTTTTTCTTTCCTTCTTTTTGTTTTTCAAGAAGTTTTTTCTTTCTAGTGATATCACCGCCATAACATTTAGCTAAGACATTCTTTCTTAAGGCTTTAATATCTGTTCTTGCAATTATCTTTCCACCTATACTAGCTTGTACTGGTATCTCAAATAATTGTCTTGGAATAACTTCTTTTAGTCTTTCTACTAGTTCTCTTCCTTTTTTATCAGCAAAACTTCGATGAACAATCATACTAAGAGCATCCACTACTTCCCCATTTAATAAGACGTCAAGTTTAACTAAGTCACTTACTCTATCTTCAATAAATTCATAATCAAAAGAAGCATAACCTTTAGTAATAGATTTTAATCTATCAAAGAAATCATAAATTATTTCTGATAAAGGAAATAGGTAGACAACTACTACTCTTTGATCAGTTATATAATCAATCGTCTCCATGATTCCTCTTTTTTCATTAGAAAGTTCAATAATTGGTCCAATATAATCTTTAGGTGTATAAATATGAGCTTTTACATAAGGCTCTTTTATTTCTTTTATTTTACTCTTATCTGGCATTTGGAAGGGTGACTCTACCATAGTAGTTGTTCCATCTTGACAAAGCACTTGATATTTAACGGATGGTGCAGTTGCTATTAAGGAGATAGAAAACTCTCTTTCAAGACGTTCTTTAGTAACATCCATATGTAAAAGTCCTAAAAAACCACAACGGAAACCAAACCCTAGAGCAAGAGATGTTTCTGGTTCAAAGGTTAAAGCAGCATCATTTAATTTTAATTTAGCTAAAGCATTTCTTAATAATTCAAATTCACTAGTTTCTATTGGATATAGTCCACAGTAAACCATACTTTTCATTGGTTGATAACCAGGAAGAGCTTCTATCTCATTTTTATTTTTAGTAGTAGTTAGGGTATCTCCTACATGAATATCATTGATACTTTTAATAGATGCATAAACATAACCTACTTCACCTGTTTCTAAAACATCTATTTCTTTTTCTTTAGGAGTATTTATAAATAGTGATAACACTTCATAACTAGTATCAGTTTGTAACATAGAGATCATATCTCCTACCTTAAGTCTACCATCAAAGACTCTAACAGCCATTAATACTCCTCTATAAGAATCATAAATACTATCAAAGATTAAAGCTCTTAAAGGCTTTTCACTATCACCTTTCGGACTAGGTAGTTCAGTTACTATTTTTTCAAGAACAAGTGGTACCCCCTGCCCTGTCTTAGCACTTATTTTTAAGATATCTTTTTTATCAAAACCAAGAGCTTCTAACTCTCCTTCAACCTTTTCTATCTCAGCATTTGGTAAATCTATTTTATTAATTACTGGAATAATAGCAAGATTATGGTCAAGTGCTAAATAAAGGTTAGCAAGTGTCTGAGCTTCTATTCCTTCATGAGCATCTACTACTAATAAAGCTCCTTCACAAGAAGCTAAACTTCTACTTACTTCATAAGAAAAATCAACATGACCAGGAGTATCAATTAAGTTTAACTGATAAGTTTCCCCTTGATAATTATAGTTTAAGGTAACTGTATTTAACTTAATAGTAATACCTCGTTCCCTTTCAATATCCATAGAGTCAAGTATTTGATCTTTCATCTGTCTTTGATCAAGTCCTCCAGTTAATTCAATCAATCTATCAGCTAAGGTACTCTTACCATGATCTATATGAGCTATAATTGAAAAATTACGTATATTTTTTTGTTTCATCGTAAATCACCACATCTAGAGTATACATTAATTTAGTTAAGAAAACAACTTTTTAAATAACGGTTTTGTACCTTTTTCATTACTTTTTGTACTGTTTATTGCACCTTTTTACGAGTTAACTGCTTCTTCCATCAACTTGAACAACCCATCCATAGTCTTATTAAAGACATAACTAATACCTTTAGATATATCTAGTCCTAAATTAGATAGTCTATTATTATAAGATGATTTATTCCTAGTTAAATAATCATTTCTTGAAACATCTTTTCCTTCCTTTATATCTTTCTCATAATTAGATAATTCTTCACTAGTTAACATTTTCTTTCTATTAGTCCTATAATCATTATAACCAGTTAATTGCATCCCATAAAGTATCATAAAGAAGAAGAATAAAATTAATATAACAATTCTTGCTATACCACTCTTAGTCATTTTTAATCACCTCATCAAGTACTTCTCCTAAGACAATTAAACTTCGATATACTTCATCAATCGTATTTTCATTACCTCCTAGTTCTATTAATATTACTCTATTAGAAAAGTCTTGATTATATACCCCATTTACTAACGGACCTTCTTTTTTATAAATACCTTTACTTAACCCCTTTACTTTTTGATTTAATAAATCACTTATCTTATTGGTAAAGTCTAAATTTTCTTGATAGTTACTATTTTCTAATCCTACAATAAATAATATCTTAGCATAACTCTTACCATCTACTGTTAAAGTTGTTTTATCATGGGTTAAAGAATCTCTATGTAAATCAATATAATACTTTAAAGTAGGATTATTCTTCTTAGCATTTTCCATCATACTCCTAGTTACTTTATAGCTACCGGCATAATTTAATCCTAGAGTAGTTCTAAGTTTACTAACACTTTCTTCTTCTACTAATACTACATTTCCTTTATTACTAAGTTGTTCTTCTAAGATATAACTAGCCATTAAAACATTAGGATTTACACTATATTCTAAAAAACTAGTAGGTTTATATTCTTCTGTTTGATGAGTATTATAAATATAGATAGTAGGATTTTCTTTTTTAGTTTCTATTTTTTTATTAGTTTCATTCTTTTTAAGTTTTACTACTTCATTACTAGTTAATCCCTTATAATCTCTATTAAGAAATGTTAAAGGACTTGCTAGATCAATATTTAAAAGTTTCATCATCATCTTATGAAAGTAACTAAAGCCTTGTCTTTTATCTTCTAAATAGATATTTTGGTTTTCTAATAAAAAAGTTAAGAATTCATCTTCTTGATTCTTAATAGAAATACTTGCTAATAATCTAATAGTAAAGAAAGAAGAGAAAAGAAAGGTCATAATAAATAAACTTTTCTTAATAACATGTTTCTTCTTTTTATTCTTAAGATTCATCTTCTTACTCATAGTACCACCTCTTATTGTTACTATAACAAAAAAAGAAAAGAACTTTTGTCGATAATTAAGAAAGCAATAAACTATTATTTAGCGAGTTAGCTAGTAGTATTGACATCTTTTTAACGACAAAGTCTATTTCTTTAGAACTTACTATATAGTTATATCCTAAGGGAAGTAATACTTCTCTCATTAAGTTTTTATTACTATCAATATCTAATCCTCCTACTATTCCAAGTAGTTTTTCTTTTTCTTCTTTTGATAAATCTTCTTTATGACCTTTATAATTTCTATTAAGAGTTGGAACAAACTTTAATGATTTCTTATCTTTATTATCTAGTTCATAACTTATATGTTTAAATAAGTATTCTATTGAATTACTTACTATGGTAGATGCTTCTACTACTGTTGGTATACCTATAGCAATAACTGGTATATTTAATGTTTCATAAGATAGTTCTTTTCTGTTATTACCTATTCCACTTCCTGGATGAATACCTGTATCTGTTATTTGAATAGTTTTATTTAATCTATCTATTGCTGATGCACAAAGTGAATCTATTACAATGATAAAGTCTGGTTTTACTTTAGCAATGATACCCATAATAGCATCATAAGTTTCTATTCCTGTAGTTCCCATTACACCTGGTGTAAATGTTGCAATAGAGCGATACTTTTCTAAGACATCTAATCCTAGTGTAAATAAGTGTCTTGTTACTTTTATATCATCTAAAGTTAATGGTCCAATAGCATCAGGAGTTGACATTCTATTACCTAGTCCTATTATTAAACAATCTTTTAGATTATCTAACTTCTTTGTTTTAAAGAATTCTTTTAATTCAGTAGTTAATACTTTATCTAATTTTTTATAATTATCTTCATCTGTCACATCATCAAAATATATAGTCTTATAAATACCTGCTTTTTTATTAATAGTTTCTGCTGATTTATTATCTAGTATTATAGTTTCTACTTTTATATCATCAAAAGATTTAATATCTCTTTTATAGTCTTTTATTTCTCTATCTAATATTTCTGATAATAAGTCAGTCCTTACTTTATAACTTTTTAAATCTATCTCATGTTTCATTCTTATCACCAGTTATAGTATGGCTATTTTCTTAAAAATAATCCTAAAAAAAACTAGTACCCATTAAAATACTAATTTTTTTGATTATGCATAGCTTCTTTCTTGACATTTAATTACATCATCTAACCATTCTTCATATGTTAATCCTTTTTAGTATTCATTTAATCTACCAGTCCCATTCAAATTAGAAGTTAATTCAGCTCTAACGCTTCTTTTTTTCTTTCAATACTTGGAATTTCTAAATAAAATCTTTCCATTACTAATCACTTCCTTAAAACAATTTCTTTTAATTTTTCGTTTTATATTTTTTTATAGAACGAATTTTTTGATTTTTTCGTTTTATAATTTTTTTTAAAACAATTTTTTTGATTTTTTCGTTTTATAAATTATTCAGATAAAAATATCTCTACATATTCTGAAAAAACAAAAATTTGATTTCTACTATATCCAGTTGTTTCTCTTATTATATTAGCAGACTTTAGTTCATTTATTACACCATTAACAGTAGATTCAGGCATTTCTAATGCTTGAACTATTTTTTTACGAGATGAATATGGTTCATCATAAAAATAATCAATTATTTTTTTAGCATTATCATATTTAACTTTTAAATTTGTTATTTGAATATCGATTTTTTTAGTAAGTTCTACTACTTTTTTAAATTTTTCTTTTGCAATTTTGGCTGTTTCTATTATTCCCTCTAAAAAGAACTTTATCCATCCAATAATATCATTTTTAACCCTTACATCATTCAACTTTTGATAATATAAGTCTCTATTTTTTTCAAAAAAGAATGATATATATAAACATGGATTATCTAAATATTTTTTACTTTGTAAATATAGAGGAATTAATAATCTACCAATTCTTCCATTACCATCCAAAAATGGATGTATTGACTCAAATTGATAATGAATTATAGCAATTTTTATCAAATCTGGTGTATCTATTTCTTCATTATTAATAAATAATTCTAAATCTTTTAAACAATTAGGAAGATCTTCTACTAACGGTGGAACATACACCGCAGTAGAAGGCATTGTTCCACCAATCCAATTTTGTGAAATTCTAAATTCTCCAGGTGTTTTTCTTTCTCCCCTAACACCATCCAATAATATCCTATGTATATCTCTAATTAATCTATTACATACGGGAAATCCCTCAGTAATTCTTTGTATACCATGATTAGTTGCTTTAACATAGTTTTGAACTTCTTCCCAGTCGTCTCTTTTTTCTGGATCTATATCTTGTAAATCTGATAAATCTTCTTCGATTGTTGTTTTTGTTCCTTCAATTCTACTGGACTTATTAGCCTCAATTTTTACATGCATTTTAATATATAAGTCAACATTAGGAAGTAATAATGAATATGCATTTAATTCCCCAATTTGTCTATTTGCTTCTGCTAATAATGAATCTAGTTTTGTATCATCCCAACCCCAATTATAATTAATGGAACTTGGCAAAAAAGCTTTATATCCATTTCCTTGTTTATATTCTCCTGCTTTATATTCTTCTAATTTCATATTTTTACTCCTTCATATTTTTTTAATTTCTTTCTGGTAATTTGTTATAATCATATTTTTGCTATACATCATTTAATTTTTCAAAAGCATACTTTATATCTTCAATAGCTTTATCGATTGTATATAAACTATCTTTATTATCTTTCATAATTTGCAAGTGCTCCATAATATAAAAAATTTTTTGTCTTACATCACTTACTTTATTTCTTTTTTTAATATCAAAATCTAAGAATTCTAATTCAGATTTTTCTATTTTTCCATTAATTAAATCATTTAAAGTACTTCTACTACTAATACCTGTTAATTTGGCAAGTTCTCTTTGTAAAATACCTTTAACAACTCATGTTAATTCAATTAAAATTTTAAGTTCTTCTAAACCCATAATAACACTTTTTTTATTCATTTTCTTTCTTAACATTAAATCTTATCATATCTTATCATATTTTTGTTTAAGTGTCTAATTTTTTGACCTACTAATCTATATCTAATTGTTGATTTATTCTACCTTTTTACTGATTTTTTTATAAATAAAATATACATCTACTTGCTTTTTCATCTACTTTTTTGTATTATATATAAGAAAGAAATGGAAAACATTTGCAATATCTATAATTTTTTGGTAAAATGTAAATGTTTAAACAAGAAGCGAGGTGAAATTATGCCAAATATTAAAAGTGCTAAAAAAAGAGTTCGTAGTAATGAAAGAAAAACTGATGTAAACACACTTGTAACTTCAAGTATGCGTACAGCAGTTAAGAACTGTGAAAAAGCTATTCTTGCTGGTAATAGTGAAGATGCTAAGAAAACTTTAAATATTGCTATTCAAAGAGTTGATAAAGCTTGTACTCATGGATCAGTTCATAAAAATAAAGCTGCTCGTTTAAAATCAAGATTAACTAAAGCAGTAAATAAGATTGAAGCAAAAGAAGCATAATATTACGCTTCTTTTTTTTCTAATTCTATTAAATATCTTTCTAGAGCATCATTAACTGGTGGTAACTTACAAAATCCATTTGCTACTAGTTTTTCTTTGTCTAATAATGAGTTTTTAGGTCTTGGTGCTTGTTTTTTATTAATCATTTTTTGATACTCTAAAGTAGTTACATCAATAACTTTAGTATCTTTATCTTTTAATATTAATCTTGCAAAATCTGCCCAACTATAGCTTCCTTCATTAGTAGCATGATAAGTTCCATACTTAGTAGTTTTACTCATATCGTATAATAGTTTTGCTAAGTCATAAGTATAAGTTGGACTACCTATTTGATCTGCTACTACGGTTAATTCTTTATGGGTCTTAGCAAGATTAAGCATAGTCTTAACAAAGTTATTACCATTAATTCCAAATACCCAAGATATTCTTACGATAAAATGTTTTTCAAACTAAATTATATATGTCTTTTTGACTATCTTTTTATATCTTCTTAAATGTCCGTAAAGCCTTATTTTATCGGCTCTACGGGCATTTTGCTTTT
>RKAV01000058.1 GCA_014846175.1 bacterium
AGACAAAAATCATTTAATGCCTCTATTTTATTTAAATCTTTATTAGTTACTACTTCTATAGTTCTCTTATTCATCTTTATGCCTCTTTTTCTTCTATGTTTTCAAGTCCTGGTAATGTGTTACCACTAAGATATTCTAAAGTAGCTCCTCCACCTGTTGAAACATGATAAAACTTATTTGTTAGAGAAAGCTTACCAGCAGCAGCTACAATGTCTCCACCACCAAGTACTACTTTAGCTTTACTTTTTTCTAAGCAATTTAATAATTTATTTGTATTTTTAGCATAAAGAGAAAACTCATATACACCTAATGGTCCATTCCAAAATACTGTCTTTGCATCCTTTAAGTATTTTTCAAAAAGACTAAGTGTCTTATTTCCTATATCTAGTCCTATCTCATGAAAATCTATTTCATTAATATCTTTTTCTATTCTTTTATCACCATCTTTATATTCTAAACTACAAGCTACATCAACTGGTAAAACTATTTTATCTGGATAATCTTTTAATAATTTTTGACAGTATTCTAATGAATCCACATCAACAATTGAATTACCTATCTCATATCCTTCAGTTTGTAAGAAAGTAAAAGCCATTCCTCCACCAATTAGTAATTTATCGCACTTTGGTAATAAATTATCAATAACTCCAATCTTATCAGCTACTTTTGCTCCACCCATAATAATAACAAATGGATCTTCAGGATTATTTAAAATAGATAACTTTTCTAATTCTTTTTCTACTAGAAAGCCAATACCACTTTCTAGATATTTACTAATTCCATAGTTCGATGCATGTGCTCTATGAATAGTACCAAAAGCATCATTAATAAATATATCACCATAACTTGCTAATTGCTTAGCAAATTCTAAATTACACTTGCTTTCTTTTTTACCATCTAAATCTTCATATCTAGTATTCTGTAATAAAATAATATCTTTTTCTTTCATTTCTGAAATAGCAGTTTCAACTTTCTCTCCTACTACCTCATCTACAAATGTTACTTTTTTATTAAGCAGTTTACTAAGTCTTATAGCCACTACATCTAGGTTGTTTTTTACTTTATCACTTTCTTCTTTAATTCGTCCTAAATGACTAAGTAATATTACTTTAGCATTATTATCTATTGCATATTTAATAGTTTCTAAACTATTTTTAATTCTTGTATCATCTATTATTTTTCCATCCTTTATAGGAACATTAAAATCACATCTTATGATTACTTTTTTATTTTTTAAATTAAAATCTCGTATTGTTTTTTTCATATTGCCAACTCACCCTAAAGACAGTATAACATTTTTTTAAGAAGAAAAAAAGAAAAGCTAAGCTTTTCCCTTAATTTTATAGACTTAAAAAGTATTTAGCACATCTTACCATTTGATAAGAGTAACTCATTTCATTATCATACCAAGCTATTATTTTAACAAGTTGCATATCATCAGTTTCATTAACAGTAGTTAATAAACCATCTACCATAGAACCATAACTCATACCAATGACATCACTAGAAACAATTGGATCGGTAGTAAAACCTAATGTTTCATTTTGATTGTTTTTTAATGCTTCATTTATTTCTTCTTTAGTAACATTTTTCTTTAATTTCAAAACTAAATCAACAACTGAACCAGTTATCACAGGAACACGCATTGCCATTCCTGATAGTTTACCATCAAGTGAAGGTATTACTTTTCCAATAGCACTAGCTGCTCCTGTACTAGTTGGTACTATATTAGCAGCACTTGCTCTACCTCGTCTTGCATATATTCCTTTTTTATGAGCAACATCTAAATTTGCTTGATCATTTGTATATGCATGAACTGTAGTCATATAACCACTCTCAATCCCAAATTCTTTTTCAATAACGTTTAAAACTGGTGCTAAACAGTTAGTAGTACAACTAGCTGCAGAAATAATCTTATCATTTTTATCTAAGATATTTTCATTTACATTATATACTACTGTCTTAACATCACCCTTAGCTGGAGCAGATATAACTACTTTTTTTGCTCCTGCTTCTATATGAAGACTTGCTTTTTCAAGGGAGGTGAATAACCCTGTACATTCATAAACTAAATCAATATCTAGTTCTTTCCATGGTAATAATGATGGGTCTTTTTCACTTAAAACTTTTATTTTTTTATCTCCTACAATAAGCATATCATTATCAAAAGATATTTCTTCTTTTTTATAAGGTCGATGAGCCGTATCATATTTTAATAAATATGCTAACTGTTCTGCATCAGTTAAATCATTGATAGCAACTATTTCAAAATCACTATCCTGATCCATTATTCTAAAAATAAGTCTTCCTATTCTTCCAAAACCATTTATTGCTACTCGCATTATATCTCTTCCTTTCTTATTTATTCATTTACTGTTTCCTTAAATTCTGATACAGTATTGCCTTTACTATCTTTCTTTTCTATTCCACTTGTATATACTAAATAAGTTATAGCAAATAAAATAACAAAGAATAAACATATAAAGAAAATTAATGTTCCCATACCAAAACCTTTATTATTTAGTTTCATTTTTCCTCCTTATAATATTTCTACTGGAGCAAATTTTTCTGTTATTTCTTGATATATTTGATACCATGAATAAACTCTGATTACATTACTACCACTACAAGTTTGATTATATGGAGCATCAAAAACAAAAACTGGAATAATCTTACTAATCATATCAACATTAGTTTTTTTATCTTCTATCATAATATCAAATTTACCATTTATACATTTTTCCTTTTTATTAGTAGTACCCGTAATTATTCCATCATATTCAATATTATATTTATTTAACCAATGTTTAACATAAAAATCACTCATACCAGCATACTGGTTAGTTAAATATTGATTATCCCTTGCTGTTAAAATAAATATTTCATGTCCATCTTGTCTTAATTTATGAATTACTTCAGTAGCAAAAGGACGTGGTGGTATTGCTAATAATAACTCGAAAATGTATTGTTTCCAAAATTCTTTATTTTCTTCTCTAGTTAAATAAAATTGTTCTTCCATATAATATCCTTTAGGATTAAACCCACGATTAATATTATAATCTGAACAAAACTTAGAACCATAAGCAAAATGCCATTCAGCTACATCGTTCAATACTCCATCTACATCTACACCTATACGCATATTAACACCTTCTTATTCTATTCTTATTCTAACAAATATTAAGACAAAAGAAAAGTGACAAAATAATTATTGACACTTTTTCACATTAATAAGGTAAACTTAATCTTAAAGAAAATTTCCATAATGGCATTCCATTAGTAATATTAAGTCTTGGTATCGTATAAATATTATCATTACGACTAGCTTTTCTATGTTCCTTACCTGGTCCAAAACCAAAGGCCATTTTATACTTTTTAGTTTTTAAAACTTTAATAATATCTTCATTATAATGACCATAAGGATATGCAAAGTATTTGGTATTAACAACATCTTCCATTTTATCAAAATCAGCTGTTAAATAATCTATTCCCTTTTCTATTGATTTATCATAATGAAGATTATAAGAATGAGAAGCTATTTCTATATTGGGATAATTCTTTTTTATTAATTCTAACGTATCTTTATTCATATAATTTTTATTTTCTCCAATCTCATTAGAACCAATATAGAAAACAGTTGCCTTCATATTATATTTTTTCAGTAAAGGAAATGCTAAATCATAATTAGATTGATAACCATCATCCATTGTTATTAAAACACTTTTTCTAGGAATTTTTTTATTACCTTTATAGTAATCATAAAATTCATCAAGACTTAATGTTTTATAATGATACCTCTTTAAGTATTTTAATTGTTCTTCAAACTCATTTATTGGCATGATAAATATATCTTCTTCTTTTTCTTTACTAAAGGAATGATATCCTAAAACTGCTACCTTTTGATCTTTATATACAAAAAGGAAAACAAAAGATACCAATAATCCAATTATAACTAATACCTTAATAAATTTCATAATAACACCTCTAATCAAGAGAATAGCATAATTTTTTCAAAAAGAAAAGAGTAGCAAACACTACTCCATAATTTCGTCTTCTAATTTATCTAATGGTTCATCATCCATTAGTTCACTTTCTAAGTTGTAAGATACATCGCGATAATGTTTTAAACCAGTACCAGCAGGAATTAGTTTACCAAGTAAAACGTTTTCCTTAAGTCCTTCTAGTTTATCTACTTTACCACGAATTGATGCATCTGTTAAGATTCTAGTTGTCTCTTGGAATGATGCTGCAGATAAGAATGAATCTGTTTCAAGTGATGCCTTAGTAATTCCTAAAAGGATAGGACGACCAGTAGCTGGCTTCTTTCCTTTAATAATAATATCTTTATTACCTTCTGTAAATTCACGGAAATTAACAAGGCTACCAGGTAAGAATGTAGTATCACCACCATCAACAATACGAATTTTACTAATCATTCTACGAGCAATTACTTCAATATGTTTATCAGAAATATCAACACCTTGAGAACGGTAGGTATTTTGAACTTCTTTTAAGATATACTCTTGAGTTGTAATTGGATCTGTTACTGCTAATAATTCTTTTGGACTAATAGCTCCTTCTGTTAGTTTATCTCCACAATGAACTTCTTGTCCTTTTTCAACAGCAAGTTTAGCACCATAATTAGATACATGTTCTTTTGTTTCTAGTTTGTTAGTAATACTGATTTTGAATTTACCATGATCTTCTGTAATTTTAGAAACTTTACCATCAATTTCTGCAATCGTTGCTTTTCCTTTTGGATTTCTAGCTTCAAATAATTCTTGAACACGAGGAAGACCTTGAGTAATATCTTCTCCACCAGCAACACCACCAGTATGGAATGTACGCATTGTAAGCTGAGTACCTGGTTCACCAATAGATTGAGCTGCCATTACACCAATAGCTTCACCTATTTCTACTAAATTACCAGTTGCAAGGTTTCTACCATAACATTTTTGACATACACCTTTTTCTGTATTACATGTTAAGATTGTACGAATTTCTACAGTTTCTATTCCTGCAGCTACTACTTTATCTGCAAGAGCCTCAGTAATAAACTCGTTACGTTCAATAATTACTTCTTTAGTATTTGGATTTATTACCTTCTTACTTGCATAACGACCAACAATACGATCTTTTAAACTTTCAATTACTGAACCTGTCTTTTCATTAATGAAGGCATGAGCAACTACTCCTTGTTCAGTACCACAATCTTCTTCACGAACAATCATATCTTGACTAACATCAACAAGACGACGTGTTAAGTAACCAGAGTCAGCTGTCTTTAATGCTGTATCAGCATCACCCTTACGCGCAGAGTGTGTAGATAAGAAGAATTCGGATACTGAAAGACCTTCTTTAAAGTTTGAAAGAACTGGAATTTCAATCGGATCTCCGTTTGGTTTTTGCATTAATCCACGCATACCAGCAACTTGAGTAAAGTTTGAAATATTACCACGAGCCTTAGAGTGCATCATCATGAAGATTGGGTTATCAATTTGTTCCTTTGATATTTCTTCAAGCTCAGATTGAACTTTATCTTTAACCCCATACCAAGTTTCAATAACTTTTTCATGACGTTCTTCTTCAGTTATTAAACCACGAGAGTATTGTTTATTAATTTTATCAACCATGGCTTGTCCTTCATCAACAAATTCTTGTTTATGACGACTAGTAGCAATATCTGACATTGAAACAGTAATACCAGCTATTGTTGAATAATAGAAACCTAAGTCTTTCATTTTATCTAGCATCGCAGAAGTTTCAGTAGTTTTATAACGCTTAAATACTTGAGCAATAACTTTCTCCAATGTTCCTTTAGCAAATGGCTTAACTAAATCCATTTTACTAATTTCTTCTTTAATATTAACTCCTTGTGGTAAGAAATACTTATTTGGAGTAATATTTTGAATATTCTCATCAGTTGGTTCATTAATATATGGAAATGAATCTGGTAAGATTTCATTAAACTTAATTTTACCAACTGTAGTAACTAAATATTTACCTTTTTGAGTTTCTGTAAATAGTTTATATTTAAATGAATTTACTGGAATAACAATTCGAGTATGAAGGGTTATTTCACGTCTTTCATAAGCCATTAAAGCTTCATTACAATCCTTGAAGACACGACCTTCACCATCTTCATTTGCTTTTTCCATTGTAATATAGTAATTACCTAAAACCATATCTTGGCTTGGTGTAACAATTGGATCACCACTCTTAGGATGAAGAATGTTGTTAGAACCTAACATTAACAATCTAGCTTCTGCTTGAGCTTCTTCTGATAATGGAACATGGACAGCCATCTGGTCACCATCGAAGTCAGCATTGAAAGCAGGACATACTAATGGATGTAATCTAATGGCTTTACCACCAACTAAAACTGGTTCAAAAGCTTGAATTCCTAAACGGTGTAATGTAGGTGCACGGTTTAATAAAATTGGATGTTCTTTAATTACATCTTCAACAATATCCCAAACTATTGGATCTTGATTTTCAATTAATCTCTTAGCTGCTTTAATATTATGAGCAATATCTCTACTTACTAAACCATTAATAACATGTGGTTTAAATAATTCTAGAGCCATTTCCTTTGGAATACCACATTGATACATCTTTAATGATGGACCAACAACGATAACTGAACGTCCAGAATAATCAACACGTTTACCTAATAAGTTTTGACGAAAACGTCCTTGCTTACCTTTTAACATACTAGAAATTGATTTTAAAGGACGATTTCCAGCACCAGTAACACTTCTACCTCTACGTCCATTGTCGAACAATGCATCAACTGCTTCTTGAAGCATTCTCTTTTCATTTTGAATAATAATTCCAGGTGCTCCCAAATCAATTAATTTTTTTAAACGATTATTACGATTAATAACACGGCGATATAAATCATTTAAATCACTGGTAGCAAATCTTCCACCGTCTAATTGAATCATCGGACGTAACTCAGGTGGTATAACTGGAATACAATCTAAAATCATCCATTCTGGTTTTTGTCCTGACTGATAAAAAGCATTTAAAACATCTAATCTCTTTAATAAACGAACTCTTTTTTGTCCTTGAGCAGTTTCAAGTTCTTTAGTAATTTCATTAATATCATGTTCTAAATCAACTTGTTTTAATAAAGCTTTAATAGCTTCAGCACCCATACCTACTTTAAAACCATTACCATATTTTTCATAATAAGCACGGTATTCTTTTTCAGATAAAGTTTGCTTATTTTCAAGTGGAGCATTTCCTTTATCAATTACAACATAACTAACAAAGTATAATACTTCTTCTAAGTCTCTTGGACTCATATCAAGAACTAATCCCATACGAGATGGAACCCCCTTGAAAAACCAGATATGAGAAACAGGACTAGCAAGTTCTATATGTCCCATTCTCTCACGTCTTACTTTAGCTTTAGTAACTTCTACACCGCAGCGATCACAAACAATGTTTTTATAACGAACACGTTTATACTTTCCACAAGCACATTCAAAATCTTTAGTAGGTCCAAAAATCTTTTCACAGAAAAGTCCATCACGTTCAGGTCTTAAAGTACGATAATTGATAGTTTCTGGCTTTTTAACTTCACCATGAGACCATTCTCTTATCTTTTCTGGAGATGCAATTCCAATCTTAATTCCATCGAATCTATTTACTTCCATCATCTAAGTCATCCCCCTCTATAAAATAACTATCATCAAAATCTTCTTCACTAATTTTTTCTTTAATTTCTTTTACCATTTCTTTAGTATTATCTTCTAGAGCTTCTCTTGTTGCTCGATCAAGTTCTTCGGCTTCAGCTTTTTCTTCTGCCTCTTCTATTTCTTTTAAATCTAATGCTTTTCCTTCGTCGTTAATGATTGAAATATCAAGTCCTAAAGCTTGGAATTCTTTCATTAATACTCTAAATGATTCAGGAATACCAGCTTCATTAATTTCTTGTCCCTTGACAATTGATTCAAATACTCTAACACGACCAATTACATCATCTGATTTTACTGTCATCATTTCTTGTAATGTATAAGCTGCTCCATAAGCATATAATGCCCAAACTTCCATTTCACCGAAACGTTGTCCACCAAATTGAGCTTTACCTCCAAGTGGTTGTTGTGTTACTAATGAATAAGGCCCAGTACTTCTAGCATGTAGTTTATCATCAACCATGTGATGTAATTTAATCATGTACATTATACCTACAGAAATACGATTATCAAATGGTTCACCAGAACGTCCATCATATAGGATTGTTTTTCCATCTTTGTCCATTCCAGCTTCTTCCATCATTTCTTCAATATCAGAAATATGAGCTCCATCAAAAACTGGAGTTGCCACATACTCACCTAATTTTTTAGCGGCCATTCCCATATGTAATTCTAGGATTTGTCCTAAGTTCATACGAGATGGAACACCTTGTGGATTAAGCATGATATCAACTGGACGACCATCTGGTAAATATGGCATATCTTCTTGTGGAAGAATAAGTGAAATAACACCTTTGTTACCATGACGACCAGACATCTTATCTCCTACTTGAATTTTTCTCTTTTGAATAATGTATACTCTAATTACTTTAGAAACACCAGCAGGTAATTCGTCATTATCTTTCCTTGAATAAATCTTAATATCATGAACAATACCATCTCCACCATGTGGAACTCTTAATGAGGTATCACGAACTTCACGTGTTTTTTCACCAAAGATAGCATGTAATAATTTTTCTTCACTAGTTAATTCAGCCATTCCCTTTGGAGTAACTTTTCCAACAAGAATATCTCCTTCTTTAACTTCTGTACCAATAGCAACGATACCATTAGCATCAAGATTTTTTCTTGCTTCTTCACTAACATTTGGAATATCTCTAGTAATTTCTTCAGGTCCAAGTTTAGTTTCTCTACATTGCATTTCATAATCTTCTAAGTGAAGTGATGTATATTTATCATCTTTTACTAAGTTCTCATTAAGTATTACAGCATCCTCATAGTTATAACCATTAAATGTCATAAATGCTACTGTAACATTTTTACCAAGAGCAAGTTCACCCATATCAGTACTATTACCATCAGCAATAACAGTCTTACCAGCTTCCACTTCTTCACCAACTTGAACAATTGGACGTTGATGATTACAAATTCCTGAGTTAGCTAGTTCAAAATTAGCTAGATAGTAAGTATCTTCACCATTTTTAGTCTTAACTTTAATCTTTTTGGCATCTACATAAGAAACAATACCATCTGCTTTTGCAACTACACAAACTCCTGAATCTTTTGCTGCAATATGCTCAACACCAGTTCCAATATAAGGAGCTTCTGTTTTTAAAAGTGGCATAGCCTGACGTTGCATGTTAGCACCCATTAATGCTCTATGAGCATCATCATGTTCTAGGAATGGAATACAACTTGTTGTTACAGATACAACTTGTTGAGGTGATACATCAATATAATCAACTTGTTCTGGTTTAGCAAGAATATTCTCATCACGGAATCTTGCAGATACCTGCTTATCTATAATTACATTATCTTCATTTGTATTTACTGTTGATTGACTGATTATATAATCTTGTTCTTCATCAGCAGTTAAATAATCTACATGCTCTGTTATCTTACAGTTTTCAACTTTACGATATGGAGTCATAATAAATCCATATTCATCTATCTTAGCATAACTTGCAAGAGAGGTAATAAGTCCAATGTTTGGTCCTTCAGGTGATTCAATAGGACAAATTCTACCATAGTGAGAAGCGTTAACGTCACGTACTTCTACACCGGCTCTATCACGAGAAAGTCCACCTGGACCCAAAGCAGATAAACGTCTTTTATTTGTAAGTTCTGCAACTGGGTTAGTTTGATCCATAAATTGTGATAATTGACTGCTACCAAAGAATTCTTTCATAGCAGCTGTCACTGGACGTATATTAATTAATGTCTTAGGAGTTACTTCTTCCATTTCTTGTGTAGTCATTCTCTCACGAATAACACGTTCCATTCTTGAAACACCAATACGGAATTGATTTTGTAAAAGTTCTCCCACTTGACGAATACGTCTATTTCCTAAATGGTCTATTTCATCAAAGTTACCAACACCATGTAATAAGTTTAAGTAATAAGATACTGAAGCATATACATCAGAAATAGTTAATCTTTTCACTTCTAGTGTTTGGTCATTACCAATAACTGTTAAAGTCTTCTTCTTATCTAATGGATCTACAATCTTAATTTCTTGAACTTTATTATAAGTATCTAAATCTTCATTAACTGTTGTTTCAACAACACCATAACCAGCTGTGAAGATATCCTTTAATTCTAAGAATACATCTTTATTAATTTTAGTTCCTTTGCTAAATTTAACTTCGCCATCAACTTTAATATCTTCTGCTAATGTTTGATTTAACAAGCGATCTAAAATATTTAATTTTCTATTAAACTTATAACGACCAACTTTAGCTAAATCATAACGAAATTCATCAAAAAATCTAGTAATAATTTGATTCTTAGAAGAATCAAGCGTAGCAGGTTCACCTGGTCTTAATTTTTCATATATCTCAATTAAAGCTTCATCTGTATTCTTAGTTGAATCTTTTTGAATAGTGTTTTTTAAATAATCATCTTCTCCAAACATCTTCAAAATTTCTTCATCAGAAGAAAGTCCAAAAGCACGTAAAAGAGTAGTAAGAGTTACTTTTCTAGTTCTATCGATTCTTACATATAAAACATCTCTAGCATCAGTTTCAAACTCTAACCAAGTACCGCGTGTAGGAATGATTTGAGATGTAATTAACTCACGACCATTTTTATCTATTTCTCTATTATAATAAACGCTTGGACTACGTACTAATTGTGATACAATAACACGCTCTGCACCATTAATTACAAAGGTACCACTATCAGTCATAGTAGGCATATCACCCATAAAAATTTCTTGTTCTTTTACTTCACCAGTTTCTCTATTAAATAAACGAACATCAACTTTTAAAGGAGATGCAAAAGTTGTTTCTCTATCTTTACTTTCTTTAATAGTATATCTTGGACTGTCAAAATGATAATCCCCAAATTCTAAAGACAAAGTACCAGAAAAGTTTTCCACAGGGAATAAATCCTCAAATACCTCTTTAATACCAGTAGTAATAAACCAATCATATGATTTCTTTTGAATTTCTAATAAATCCTTTAATTCATAAGTATTTCTTATTTTTGAATAATTTCTTCTTTCACGATGTTTTCCATATTTTACTATTTTATATGCCACTCATCTTCACCCCTATACACAATTTTTCGTACAAATGTTACTTTAAAAATAACACGTTGCCAATTTATATTATTAACACAACTCTAGCAACAAGTCAACTGTTTTCAGCTAAAATTATGAAAAAACCTTTATCTTTTTTTACCACTTCGATTTTATATATATTGCTTAAATCTTTTATTACTGATTTAGCTCCCTGGTCTTTATGAATTACAAAATAAAGTTTACCATTATTATTAAGATATTTTTTAGCACCTATTAGTATTTCATACACCTTCTTTTTCCCAGCATGAATCGGTGGATTAGTTACTATCAAATCATATTTTTTAGTTATATTTTGATAAGCATCACTTTCAAAAACTTCCACATTATTGCATTTATTTTCTAATATATTTTTTTTAGTTAAATGTAAAGCTCTTTTATTAATATCAACCATAGTTGTATAACAACTATATTTTTTATTTAAAATAATTCCCAATGTTCCATAACCACATCCCATATCAAGAATAAAGTTATATTTATCATCTTTAATTGATTCTAATAATAATTTGCTTCCATAATCTATACCATTCTTAGCAAAAACACCATTATCAGTATAGAATATAAACTGTTTATTAAATATTGAACAACTTATTCTTTTTAATTGACTTTTTAAATTTTTGTCATTTTCAAAATATTGGCTCATTTTATCTCTCCAAACAAGAAAAAGACAACCTTATATATCATCGATAAACAGTTGTCTCCTTTCGTATGGTTATAATACAATATTTTTTTTAAATCGTCAACATTTTTTTAATTTTTTATTTATCTAACAGTATAATAATATTATAGTTAATGAAATGAAAAAATAATTAATTGCATAATGCATAAATATTGTTGGCATAAGCCAATAACTAGATACTTTTTTCATAAACAAAGTAAAGAAAACTTTCATAACCAAATAATAAATAAGAATCAAATAAACAAAATAATAATTTTTAACAAATAATGTTAAAGCTGTTATAAAAAAGTTAAAAGATGATATAACTACACAAGTAACAAAAGATGTAAGACAAGAAACCTTTCTATGATAATAGAAAAAAGTTCCAAGCACTATAGATAATAAGAATTGAACAAATGGATTAACCCCAAAAGCTGCTATTGGCGTTAAATTTATATTTTTAAAGAACAGCAAATTAACTAAAAAAGTAATGAAACTAATTACACAAGATAAAAATATTATTAAAAATTCACTTTTAAAATCTTCAGGATAAGGAGGATGAAATACTTGATTTATAACATCAGAAAATGAAAAGCGAGAAACCTGTTTTTCACTTTCTTTTCCTTCATAACCACATATATAACAAGGATAAGTATCAATCTTTCGCCCGCATTTATCACAAACCATAATTAAAAGCCTCCTACTATTATTAGGATAACAAAAAAGATAGCATATTGCTACCTTTTCTAAAATTAATTTATTATTTTCAAACTGTTTTACATCAATTACTTAACTTCTACAGTAGCTCCAGCTTCTTCAAGCTTAGCTTTAATTTCATTAGCTTCTTCCATAGAAATGTTTTCTTTGATTGGAGAACCAGCATTATCAACTAAATCTTTAGATTCTTTTAATCCAAGACCAGTAATTTCACGAACTACTTTGATAACAGCTACTTTAGCAGCTCCAGCATCAGAAATAGATACTGTAACAGTTGCAGGTCCTTGATCTTCTTGAGCAGCTGGAGCAGCAGCAACAGCTACAGCAGATGGATCTACACCAAATTCCTCCTTCATTGCGTCTACTAATTCTTTAATTTCTAAAAGATTCATTTCTTTTAATGAACTAATAAATTCATCTCTTGTTAATTTTGCCATTTTATATTCCTCCTTATTTTTCACTTTCTTCTTTTTGTTCACCATATAAATTTAAGCAGATTGATAGGTCGCGAACAAGTCCTATCATACCACCAGCAAGCATAGTAAGTAATCCATCTCTTGATGGGATTGTTGCATATTCTTTTAACTTTTCAGAATCAGCGATTTCTCCATCAACTACACCAACTTTTAATACTAAAGCTTCATGGTCTTTTGCAAAGTCTGATAAAACTTTAATAGGTGCAATTTGATCCTTACTATAAGCAAATGCACTTGGTCCTTCTAAAGATGATGATAAATCAATATCAAGATCATTGAAAGCTCTTGCCATTAATGTGTTTTTATAAACTTTATAATTAGCATCAGCATTTCTTAAAGCACATCTTAATTCTTTGATTTCAGCATCTGTTAAACCACGATAATCGAATAATACAAAACTAGAGCTATCATTTACTTTATTTTTGATTTCATCGATTACTGTTTGCTTCTTCTCTAAGATTTTCTTATTTGCCATAACATCCTCCTATCTAGTTTGAAGGTGCAAAAAAGTTCTCAAAAGACTTCGAGAACTTTCTAACGAACGTTGTCCTCGGTAGGATTTATTTTTATACCTACTGTCTTTGGCACCAACAAATTAACATTATTATATATTATAAATTATTATTTGTCAAAACTATTTGTATCAATTTTTATTCCAGGACCCATAGTTGATGAAATTGAAATATTTTTAATATATTCACCTTTTGCAGTTGATGGTTTAATCTTAATGATTTGTCCTACAAAAGCATTCATATTAGATAATAAATCATCATCACTAAATGAAGCCTTACCAATGATAGCATGAATATTTCCAAAACTATCAGTACGGTATTCTACACGTCCAGCTTTTGCATCAGTTACAGCTTTTGCAACATCAGTAGTAACAGTACCTGTCTTAGGATTAGGCATTAATCCTTTAGGACCTAAAACACGACCTAATCTACCAAGTAAAGGCATCATATCTGGAGTAGCAATCATTGTATCAAAATCGAACCAATTTTCTTTTTCGATTTTTTCTAACATATCTGTATCTCCTACATAATCAGCTCCTGCTTCTTGTGCAGCTTTAGCTTGATCTCCTTTAGCAATAACTAATACTTTAGTAGTTTTCCCTGTTCCTTTTGGTAAAACTATAGCTCCTCTTAATTGTTGATCTGCTTTTTTAGTATCAAGATTAAGTCTCATAGCAATTTCAATAGAAGCATCAAAAGATGTAATGCTTGTTTCTTTTACCAATTTAACAGCTTCTTCTTTTGTGTAGATTTTGCTTTTTTCTACTTTTTTAAGAGCTTCACAATATTTCTTGCTTCTCTTCTTCATTTTTATTCCTCCTTATGTGGTTTTACGGGGTAAGCAAAGCTTAAATTCCTCCCACATAGGTTTTAAACCTATATGTTATTACTTATCTTCTTCTACAGCAACACCCATATTTTGAGCAGTTCCTGCAACAATTTTCTTAGCTTCTTCAACATCATAGCAATTTAAATCTGGTAATTTAATTTCTGCTATTTCTTTAAGTTGCTCTTTTGTTAATGTAGCTACTACTTCATTCTTTCCTTTTACAGAACCTTTTTGAATTTTAGCATACTTTTTAATTAAGAAACTTGTAGGTGGAGTTTTAATTACAAAATCAAAACTACGATCATCATAAACTGAAATTTCAACAGGCACAACATCTCCCATTTTATCTCTAGTTGCATCATTGTACTTAGTACAAAATTCTTGTAAATTAATACCTAAAGGTCCAAGTACAGTACCAACTGGTGGAGCTGGGTTAGCCTTTCCTGCTTGAATTTGTAAACCTACTTTTTTTACAACTTCTTTCTTTGCCACGAAAAACACATCCTTTCTTCCCTCGTTTTCGCGAGTGGTCTTAATAGCTTTTATACGTTTGCTTCCCACTTATTTATCTATATTAATTAATATAGCCCTTAAATAATATCATATTTTTCTTTATTTTTCAATCAATTTATTGAATTGTGACTTTATTTTTATCAGTTTTTTACTATTTTCATCCATTTTATGACAACTTTCATAAATTATAGTGGTAGCCTGCTTAGAATCAAACACTGTTTTAACTCCAACACCAGGTGTTGTAGCTAACATAAAATCAGTTTGAAATTTACCATTCATACTAGATGAACAATTTATTAAATTAGTATAAAATGATAATATTTCACTTCTAAGTTGATATAACTGAAAAAAGTTTTCAATACAATTATTATCTCTAGTTAACTTTACATAATCTTTTCCATCAACTACTTCTGCAAACAACTTATTAGCATATACTTCTGAAGAGAATAACCAATTTTCATATAAAGCTGTATCTATAAAAAGATTATTTTTTATAATAGCAAACTGATTATAAAACTCTTCAAAAGTTGTCAAATCAATATTTTCCTCCATAATAGAAAATTGTTGATAAGTAGTATTTAGTATAAATCCTTTTTCTATATCATTAAGAATACCTGTTCTAAGTGCTTCTTTGTATAATAAGTTTGAAATTTTTATTTTTTCATCTAAAGTTTGCATAATTAAGCCTTAGATATTTGTTCAAACTCAACTTCAACTTGAGTTTCTTGTCCAAATAAATCAACATTAAGAACCATTTTTTGATTAGTAATATCAATTTCTTCAATAATTCCAAACATTCCAGTAAATGGTCCACCAATAATTTTTACTTTTGTTCCTACAGTTAAATCTTTATCAACATCAATACGTGACATTCCCATAACTTTTAATACATTATCAACCTCTTGAGGTGGTAGTGGGGTAGGCTTGGCACCTTTTCCACTTGAACCAATAAATCCTGTAACACCTGGTGTATTACGAACAACATACCAAGCTTCATCAGTCATAATCATTTCTACTAATATATATCCAGGAAATAGCTTCTTAATTCTTTTTTTAGTAACTCCATCTTTTATTTCTGTTTCTTCCTGTTCAGGAACAATAACACGAAAAATATAATCTTGCATCCCCATAGATTCAGCACGCATTAATAATTTTTCTTTTACTTTATTTTCATGTCCTGAATAAGTATTAACTACAAACCATTCTTTTTCCATTATCTCACCTTCCTATTTTCCTAAACTATGTAAAAATGCCAATAAAACATCAATTACATAGAAAAAAACTGAACATCCAACAACTAAAATTATTGTTGCTACTGAATATTTAATCATTTCTTTTTTACTAGGCCATTTAACTCTTTTCCATTCGGATTTTACACCTTTAAAGAATAAAACTGTTTTAGCCCAAATACCGTTCTTATTAGTTTCCTTTTTCTTAGTAGTTTTCTCTTTAACTTCTAAATTCTTTTCTTTTTTTGCCATTTTTTAACTCCCTTTCTTTTTATCAAAAGAAAAACACCTATCAGTGCTTACTTGTAAAATATCATAACTTTTTTTATTTGTCAATGCTTATAGAAAAGATTCTATCAAACAAATCACAAAAAATGCAAGTCCTAAAATCATAGTTATCCTAGTAACTACTAATTCTGCTCCTCTTTCCTTACGATTTTTAAATAAATCTGTAGTATTACCTGATAGAATTTGTGCCCCACCTTCAGCTTTACTACTTTGTAATAAAACAATAATAATTAATAAAATTGATATTATAACTAATGCAATTTTCATAATGTACCTCCATAAATTAACAACACTATACTACCATAGAAAAAAAAGAAATGCAAGATACTTATCTTTAACATTTCTCCATACTATTTACTTAATTCCTCTTCTATTCTCATTAATTGATTATATTTACAAATTCTATCAGTTCTTGACATAGAACCAGTTTTAATTTGTCCTAAATCTAGACCAACTGCTAAATCAGCAATAGTTGTATCTTCAGTTTCACCACTTCTGTGTGAAATAATAGTCTTATAACCATGACTTTTAGCAAGCTCAATAGTTTCTAAAGTTTCAGTAATAGTACCAATTTGATTAACCTTTAAAAGAATAGCATTACCTGCTTTATTATCAATTCCCTTTTGAAGACATTCTTTATTAGTAACAAATAAATCATCTCCAACTAATTGAATCTTATCACCTAATTCTTTAGTTACTTTGCTAAATCCTTCCCAATCATTTTCATCAACTGCATCTTCAATTGAAATAATTGGATAGGTATTTACTAAATCTTTATAATAATCAATTAACTCATCAGTAGTTAATACTTTTCCTTCTCCATCTAAATGATATTTTCCATCACGATAAAATTCACTAGCAGCCACATCGATAGCATAACAAACATCTTCATAAGGTTTATAACCAGCTCTTTCAACTGCTTCTGTAATTAATTCAAAACCTTCTTTATTACTTTTTAAGTTAGGTGCAAATCCACCTTCATCACCAACTGATGTAGCATATCCTTTTTCTTTTAAAACATTTTTTAAAGAATGAAATACTTCAGCACCAACTCTTACTCTTTCATGAATTGTATCTCTTTGAGGAATAATCATATATTCTTGAAAATCAAGTGAGTTATCTGCATGAGCTCCACCATTAATAATATTCATCATTGGTACTGGTAAAGTTCTTCCTTCACCAACATAAGCATATAAAGGTTTTCCACTATTATTAGCAGCAGCTTTTAAACATGCCATTGAAACACCTAGTATAGCATTAGCACCTAAATTGCTCTTAGTTTTAGTACCATCTAGTTTTAACATAGCTTCATCTATTGCTTTTTGGTCTTCAACTTCCATACCAATTATATTGTCGTGTAAAACAGTATTTACATTATTAACAGCATTTAAAACACCTTTTCCACAAAATCTTGTTTTATCTCCATCCCTCATTTCTAAGGCTTCTCTTTCACCAGTTGAAGCTCCAGATGGAACAGCAGCTCTACCCATAACACCATTTTCAAGATAAACATCAACCTCAACTGTTGGGTTACCTCTTGAATCTAAAATTTCTCTACCTATAATATTTTTAATCTTCATAAATCTAGTCTTCCTTTCTTAAATATTATACTACAGGAATTAATAATCCCCCTTAAAATGATAACACATTTTTAGAAAATATTAAGAGTTTTCTCTCATTTTTCTAATTTTTTCTTTGAATTCGTCTCCTCTATCTTCACATTGCTTATATTGATCCCAAGATGCAGAAGCAGGACTTAATAAAACTACTTCACCACTTTGTTTAATCTCATTGATATAATCCATTGCTTCATCTAAAGTTTCAAATATTTGAGTATTGATATTTAAATCATCTCCATACTCTTTAACTCTATTTCTGCACTGTCCAATACCAACTATTTCTTTAACATTTCCCATATATTTATCCAAATCATGGAAGTTTTGTCCTCTTTCTAATCCCCCTAAAATAAGAACTATATCACAGTTAAATGAATTTAAAGCAATTTGTGTACACTTAGTATTAGTAGCTTCTGTATCATTATAGTATTTAACACCATCTATCTCATCAACAAATTCTAAACGATGAGCAACACCTTTAAAAGTAGTTAAAACTTTAACAATAGATTCATTATCTACACCTACTTCTTTAGCAATCATCATAGCTCCTAAAGCATTTTCAACATTATGATTGCCAGCTAATAAAAATTTATCTCTATCTAATATTTTCTCACCATAATACCATAAAGCATTGTCTTTATAATAAGCACCGTTAATTTCTCTTTTACTAGAGAAATATTTAGTAGTAGCTTTAATATCTTTAGTACCTTCCATTACTTCATCGTTTTCAATATTTAAAATTGCTATATCATTTGCATCCTGATTTTTAAATAATTTTAATTTTACTCTTTTATAGTTCTCATAACTTTTTAGGAAATCAACATGAGCCACACTTAAATTAGTCATCAAAGCAATATGTGGTTTAAATTCACGCATATTTTCTAGTTGTTGGCAAGATACTTCCATAACAATAATATCATTATCTTCCAACTTATCTAAAAAACTAGTTAAAGGATAACCAATATTTCCTGCTAAATGAACTCTCTTTCCACTTTCTTTAATCATTTCATAAGTTAATGTTGTAGTAGTTGTTTTGCCATTAGTACCCGTTATTCCTATTAAGGTTACAGAATCTGGTAATAATCTATAAGCCATTTCTGCTTCATTAATAACTTCTATATTTAATTCTCTAGCTTTCAAAACATACTTATGATCAATAGGTATACCTGGATTTTTAATCAAATAATCAAAAGAATCGTCTAGTAAATCATCAGGATGACTTCCAAATATTAATGTTACCCCCAATTCTCTTAATTCTTCAACTTGTTCTTTTTTATGTTTTTCTTCACTACCACCATCATTTAAAATAACAGTGTTCCCATGTTTAATTAAATATTTAGCTGCATCATAACCACTTCTTGCCATACCAAGAACTAGTATCTTCTTATTTTCAAACATATACACTACCTCCACTTACATTATACTAAATTTTACAAATGTTTAAACCCCTTTCATTGAAAATTATATAAATCACTGCTATAATATAAGAGATTAAAGGAGGAGTTCCATGAAAATAATTACTCTAGAAGAATATCAATTTAATAAGTATGCTGAAAATCACAAATATCGTAGTTATTATCAAACCAGTGCTTATGGTAAAATTATGAAAAAGTTTGGATATGATATTCACTACCTTGGCATTATTGATGAAAACGAAAATATTATAGGAGCTTCTTTACTATTGTATAAAGAAGTGTTTATGAATTATAAAATAGCTTATGCACCTAGAGGATTATTATTTGATTACAGTAATGGAGCATTATTAAAAGAATTTACAGAAAGACTAAAAAAGTTATTATCAAAACAAGGATTTATGTTACTCAAGATAGATCCAGTAATTCCCGTATCTCTTCATAATGCAAATGGCAAAATTTTAAATATCAATCCAGAATCTAATATAATAGTAGAAAATTTAAAAGCTAGTCACTGGGAATATCATGGTCCTACACTTTTTTTTGAAACAGAAAAGCCAAGATTTGAAGCAGTTATCTCGCTCGATAAAGATATTAATACTATCTATGATAATTTTGAAAAAAGGGTTCGTTACAAGATTAAGAAAGCTATTAGAAGTGGGGTAGAAATTATCAAGGGTAACGAACAAAACATTCCTTTATTTTATGAATTTGTCAAAAAAAAATATGCACGTCCAATAGAATATTACCAAGAATTTTTTAAACAATTTAAAGGTAATGTTGATTTGTATTTTGCTAAGTTAAATACAGAAACTTTTGTTATTAACAGTAAAAAGCTATATGAAAAGGAAATGGAAATAAATGATAATTTAGCTTACAAAATTCAACAAGCAAAAAATGATAATGCTAGAAAAAAACTAATTAATGAAAAAATAGAATCTGATAAATTAATAAATACATATAAGAAAAATCTAGTATGGGCTACTAAACTATTAAAAGAAAACCCAAACGGTATTTTAATCTCTTCATCCTTTATTTTAAGATATGATCATGCAGCTTTTCTAATAATTGAAGGACTAAATTCTAAGTTTAAATCATTAAACCCAAGCTATCTTATGAAATGGGAATTGATTTCTAAATACAAAAACATGAACTTAAAGTATATAAATTTTAATGCTGTAAGTGGGGACTTTGAACATATCACTGAATATTCCGGTCTCAATGAAATGAAACTTGGTTTTAATCCTGTAATTAGTGAATATGTAGGAGAGTTTGATTTTGTTATCAATCAACTACCATATAATTTATATAGAAATTTAAACAAAGATAAGAAAAAAGCAAATTAGCTATTAAAAGAACCAATAAATTTAATATTGGTTCTCTTTTTTATTAATCAGTTATATCTTTACTATCTTCCTCATCAAAACATATTGTATCAAGAATTTTTTTACTTACTTTCTCCCAATCATTTTTTTGATTAATAGTAGTATAAAATTCTACCGTTACTAATTTATCTTCTAAAGTAAAGTAACGTATATCATAATACTTAGCAGCTTCATCAGTGCTAGTAGCAGTTATTCTCACAAAGTTTTTATTATACTTTTGATAAGTTTCCATTTTAACATCAGTAAATCCAGTTAATCCTGCTTTAATAGTATTAACATAGTTATTAAGCATATCATCAGTCATTGCTTCTTTACCTTTAGTAACCGATATATGAGTTGAATCATCTTTACTTTCAAAAATTAGTTCTGGTCTTTCACTAGTACCATACTTTTGATTCAAAGCATCACCAGTAACTGCAACAAAACTATCAGGTACTTTTAGGAAAAAAGCTTTATCAACACGATATAATTTTAACTTAATAAGTTCACCATTAACTTTTAATTCTTCTTTTGACTTTTTATTTTCAACTGTTTTATCAGCATTTTTTCTAGTTGTTAAAGCTGTCGAAGCCGTCAAATAAGCACCTGCTAAAATTAATATAACTCCAATTAATACTAATATTATTTCTTTTTTATGTTTCATATTAACACATCCTTAGTATATTAACTATATCATATTTAGCAAACAAAAAAAACTGTAAAATTATAATTTAATTTTACAGTCCTATTTATAATGTTATTATCCTTCGATTTCAGAAACAACACCAGCACCAACAGTACGTCCACCTTCACGGATAGAGAACTTAGTACCTTTTTCAATAGCAATTGGGTGAATTAACTCAACATCCATTGAAACATTGTCTCCTGGCATAACCATTTCAACACCTTCAGGTAATGTAATAACACCAGTTACGTCTGTAGTTCTAAAATAGAATTGAGGACGATAATTTGAGAAGAATGGAGTATGACGTCCACCTTCTTCTTTGCTTAGTACATATACTTCAGCTTTGAATTGGTGATGTGGATGAACACTTCCTGGTTTAGCAAGAACTTGTCCACGTTCTACTTGTTCACGAGAAATACCACGTAATAATACACCAGCATTATCTCCTGCTTCAGCGAAGTCTAATTGCTTACGGAACATTTCAATTCCTGTAACAACAGTCTTTTGAGTTGGTTTAATACCAACGATTTCAACTTCATCATTAAGTTTTAATTGTCCACGTTCAACACGTCCAGTAACAACTGTACCACGACCAGTGATTGTGAATACGTCTTCAATACTCATTAAGAATGGTTTATCATTATCTCTTTCTGGA